>NZ_JBOCCY010000017.1:0-83472 GCF_050586445.1 Bacillus coreaensis | reverse complement strand
GCGAACCAAAAATATTTTAGCACCACGGGGAAGTTTTTTTAATACCACGCTGAAAGCTTTTTGGAACCCCGGGCCTAGCCCGGGGTTTTCGTTTCCATAAAAATGAAAATAACCTCAATAAAGAGGTTATTTTCTGTTCGCTTGACGTCCACTTTTTTTCTGACTTTGTGATTTTGAGTTTCCAATTTGAAAATCATCGCCTAGCTCTACATCATTACGCTTATCCTGTTTTTCAATTTGTTCTCTAGTTTGATCTTTGTTTTGCATTCCTTGATGAGACATTTCATTCAACTCACTTTCAAGTAGTATCGGTAGTAGTATGTGCACGGTTGGAAGAATTATTAAATAAAAATAACGGAGGTAACGCCATGAAGAATCCGATGAAAAATGAGATTGGTGCAATATTTATCCCTGTGCTAACGGAGGTGAAACATGCGATCTCAACATGCAAACCGCTTTTGGTTACATTCTTGTAAATTGTTTAAATAACTGTATGTTTTTGATTTCCTCTAAGTGGATTTCTGATAATTTTTCCAGTATCTCTAGTCCTTTAGTGGTCACACGAATAAGCACGCTCCGGCCATCCTCTGGATTACTCGCTCTTTCAACAAGACCAGCTTCCTCACAGCGATCGATCAGTCCAACACATGCATGATGAGTTATTTGAAGTCTTTCTGCTAACTCGCCTGTCGTAACAATACTTTTTCCAGGGTACCCTTGAATGGCTAATATTAATT
Organism: Bacillus coreaensis; assembly: GCF_050586445.1. Taxonomy (NCBI): domain Bacteria; kingdom Bacillati; phylum Bacillota; class Bacilli; order Caryophanales; family Bacillaceae; genus Bacillus; species Bacillus coreaensis. Next base: position 82,735 of record NZ_JBOCCY010000017.1, on the reverse strand, counting down.
GATGCTGTTGTGGGGTAATCCCTTGTTCTTTGGCTGCCGACTCACTAAATTTAAGAAATTTACGGAGCTGATAACGAAATTCACCTAAATATTCATATATTTCCTTTGATAAAAGAGAACTCAACTATTTTCAACCTTTCTCATCTGATTGATATTTATATCTTAACATGATATAATCAAAATACAAAATAATATCTTAATACGATATAAATAACAAAGAGCAAGACAAGCTAACTTGAGGTGATATGGATGCATGAAGAAGTAGGGAAATGTAAGAAATGTGGGAAGACGATTTTCTGCTTGGATGGTTTTCTTAATGGGGTAGTGGATACTAATGGCGAGATCGAATGTTTTCCGTGTTCAGGGGAAAAGGCAAGGATGTAATCTTCAATTTGAAAGGGAGAACAAAAATGAGTGAAACATTAATCAGGGTAGGAACGACGTATATACCAGTAAAAAATGTGGAGCACTCTGCTGACTGGTACGTGACTAATCTAGCTGCAGAAAGAAGCTATCAAGACGCAGACAAAGCGATTATTAATCTCGCAAACCAGAGTTTTTTCTTAGTTAAGGCAAGTGAAAATCAAAGTTCTAATTTCTTAGATTATAAAGGGGAGAAGTGGTTCTCAGTCACATTTGAAGTGGATGGAATAGATTCCTTACAGAAATTACATCAAGATCTTAAAGAAAAAGGGGTGCAAGTTGGAGAAATCGAAAATCGTGGGCATGCAGGAAGAAACTTTGTCTTTTACGACCTTGATGGAAATGGATTTGATGTGTGGAGCGAATTGAGTCCTGCATTTTAAAAATAAATTTCTTATGACCCGTGGAGATGAAAAAATATCTCCTTCGGGTCATAAAGCATGTTTTATAACCCGAAGAGAGGAAAAAAGATCTTTCGTGTCATAAAAAGTCTTTTATAACCCGAGCTTAGATATTATAGGTTGCTAAAGGTCATAAACTTAATAAACTAAATTTACAATCCATACTTCTTCATCTTATTATATAAAGTCACGCGTGACCAGCCGAGCATTTTGGCAGCTGCGGATTTATTTCCATATGTTTGATGAAGAACTTGAGATATTTTGGATCGTTCATCCTCAAACGATTCCTCACGCAACACATTGACGGTTGGCTGGGCTCTGCTTTTAAAAAGGGCGTTTGGCAGTTCGGCAACGGTGATGATATTGTCATCAGCCAAAATCATCATTCGTTCCACCGTGTTTTTGAGCTGACGGATATTTCCGTTCCATGTAGAATGCATGAATGTGACCATTACCTCTGGCGCAACAACGGGAACAGGCTTGTCGTATTTAGCAGAGAACTCTTTTAAAAATAATTGCACGAGCTCAGGTAAATCCTCGATCCGCTCGCGTAAAGGAGGGAGAGGCACGACAACGACATTTAATCGGTAATACAGATCTTCACGGAACAATCCTTCTTCTACCATCTTTTCTAAATCTCGATTGGTTGCAGCGATAATTCTAACATCAATGGGGATGGGTTCATTCCCACCCACTCGATAGTATTGCTTTTCTTGTAATACGCGAAGTAGTTTCACTTGCAACTCAAGTGGGAGCTCGCCAATTTCATCTAAAAACAATGTTCCATTCTTCGCTGCTCCAATTTTCCCAAGTTTCCCTTCCTTCACTGCACCCGTAAATGCTCCTTTTTCATATCCAAACAATTCACTTTCAAAAAGGGCAGCAGGGATCGCTCCACAGTTCAAGTCCACAAATGGTCCCTCAGCACGTGTACTCGCTTTATGAATGGCTTGTGCAAATAACTCTTTCCCAACACCACTTTCCCCTGTAATCATGACGGTTGCGTCTGTGCGTGCTACTTTTTTCGCAAGGGTTATAGTCGTATTCAGGGCTTGACTGCGACCTTTAATTTTATAAAAAGGGTCGTCGATTTCATTTGGCTCAATTTGACTTTCCAAATCCTGAATATACGCAGCAGTCGTTGTTAACCCATCATTTAGTTTTACGATGTCAGTAATATCTCGTTCTACTGAAATTCCACCAACAATCTCTCCATTACTTATCAAAGGAAGGGAGTTAATAAGCACATGTACATCTTGTTTTGGCTGATTGTATTGTCGAGTAACCGTTGAACCGTCTGTTAATGTCTTCATTAATACGACCGATTCTTTTTGGAAAAAGTTCGTAATGGGGTAACCGATGATGGTTTCAGCAGCTGTTTCGTAAAGTTCCTCTGCCTTTGGATTCCAGGCGACAACCTCCCCCGATTGATCGACGATTGTAATGGCATCATCGACCGCCCTTAATAGTGTTTCGTACATATTGGACAAGCTTTTCCATTCTTGAAAAATGACTTCGAAAAGTGCCGATTTCGGAACAACAAAAGCTGGAGCACCAGTATCATCTACTAAAAGGACATCCTCTAAAGCTTTTACATCTGACAATCGAGCATGTAGGGGATAGGTTTGCATTTCTTCGATATAAATAGCTCCGTCAATCGGTTGGGAAAGAGTTTGAAGTAACATATTTTTATTTATCATATAGTCACCTACTGCTGTTAATGTGATTTACAAAACTGTAAAGACTTTACACATATTTTACAATGTTGTAAATGGTCTGTACACACAATTTTCACATATTCGTACATTTTCAAGTTGGCACGCTACTTGCATATAAAATGGTATACGAACAAAGAGGAGGATGTTTATGTATAGTTACAAACATGAACCATTTACAAATTTTTCACTTGAGGAAAATCAACAAGCTTTTAAAAAGGCTTTGGAATTAGTTAATTCGAAATTAGGCAAAGAGTATCCACTAACGATTGGTGGTAAAAAAATTACGACAGATTCAAAAATCATTTCTTTTAATCCTGCAAATAAAGAAGAAGTAGTTGGAACGGTTTCAAAAGCGAGCAAGGAAGTTGCAGAAGAGGCCATGCAGGCTGCATTAGCAGCATTTGAATCTTGGAAAAATGTAGAACCAGCCACTCGTGCCAATGTGTTATTTCGTGCGGCTAACATCATGCGTAGACGTAAGCATGAATTTTCTGCCTATCTAGTTAAAGAAGCTGGGAAGCCGTGGAAAGAAGCGGATGCTGATACAGCGGAAGCAATCGACTTCTTAGAGTTTTACGGAAGACAAATGAATCAGCTTTCTGCAGGTGTACCCGTTCAAAGCCGTGACGGAGAATTTAACCAATACAATTATATTCCACTTGGTGTAGGTGTCATAATTTCTCCTTTTAACTTTCCGTTAGCCATCATGGCTGGAACAACCGTAGCGGCAATTGTTGCAGGAAACTCTGTTTTACTAAAACCAGCCAATAACACGCCTGTGGTGGCAGCTAAGTTTGTGGAATTAATGGAAGAAGCAGGACTACCTGAAGGCGTTCTTAACTTCGTCCCTGGTAGTGGTGCAGAAATTGGTGACTACTTAGTTGATCATCCAAAAACTCGTTTCGTTTCCTTCACAGGTTCACGCGAAGTAGGTTGCCGTATTTATGAGCGTGCTGCTAAAGTACAACCAAGTCAAATTTGGTTAAAGCGTGTGATTGCTGAGATGGGTGGAAAAGACACAGTTGTTGTAGATAAAGATGCTGATCTAGATTTAGCTGCAACATCTATCGTGTACTCTGCGTTTGGTTTCTCAGGTCAAAAATGTTCAGCAGGTTCACGTGCCGTTATCCATGAGGATGTATACGACGTGGTATTAGAAAAAGCAGTAGCTCTTACAAAGACTTTATCACTTGGAAACCCAGAAGATGTGAACACGTACATGGGACCAGTGATCGATAAAGCAGCTTACGATAAAATCATGAGCTATATTGCTGTAGGAAAAGAAGAAGGGCGCATTGTTGCTGGTGGAAATGGTGATGATTCAAAAGGATACTTCATCGAACCAACCATTGTAGCGGATGTGAAGGAAAAGGACCGTCTAATGCAAGAAGAGATCTTTGGACCTGTCGTGGCATTCTGTAAAGCTCGTGACTTCGACCATATGATGACGATTGCCAATAACACAGACTATGGTTTAACAGGAGCTCTTATTTCTAATAACCGTGCCCATATCGAAAGAGCCCGAAAAGAGTTCCACGTAGGAAATCTTTACTTCAATCGTACGTGTACAGGAGCGATTGTTGGTTACCAGCCATTTGGTGGATTCAATATGTCAGGTACTGACTCAAAAGCAGGCGGACCAGACTATCTAGTATTACACATGCAAGCGAAAACAACTTCTGAAATGTTCTAATTGAATTCTGGCTCGGGCTGCACGTACCAATGTGCAGCCCCGATATAATGGGGGAGAAAGAGAATGATAGAGGCGATTTCAAAAAATTTCTTTTTAAAGGTGTCTCAAAACAAGTCGATGAACAAAGCTGCCCGAAAATGGGGTCTTCGCTTTGGTGCTAGCCAGGTCGTTGCTGGAGAAACGATTGAAACAGCCATTGCAGCGGTGAAAAAGTTAAATGAAAATGGAATCGTTGCCACACTAGATCATCTTGGTGAATTTGTATCGAACAAAACAGAAGCTAGTGAAGCAACTGATTATTGTGTTCGAACATTACATGCAATGGCTTCTGCGAAAGTAGATGGCAATCTCTCAGTAAAAATGACACAATTAGGCTTAGACATTGATAAGCAATTTTGTTTAGACAATATGAGAAAAATCGTCTCCACGGCCAAACAATACAACAACTTCGTTCGGATTGACATGGAGGATTCAACACGTACTCAAATTACACTAGAGATATTAAAGGAATTACGCAAAGAGTATGACAATGTGGGAACGGTTATTCAAGCGTATTTATATCGATCGGAGCAAGATGTGAAAGAATTAGCGGGTGTTCCACTTCGTCTTGTTAAAGGAGCGTACAAGGAGCCTGCAGAAGTTGCTTATCAAGACAAGATTGACGTGGACAAGAACTATTTGACGATCATTAAAGAGCATTTGAAAAGTGGAAGTTACACGGCAATTGCTAGCCATGATCACAATATCATTGCGAAGGTGAAGGAATTTGCCAAACAAGAAAACATTCCTACTACTCAATTTGAATTCCAATTTTTATACGGCTTTCGTAACGAACTTCAGCAAAGTCTCGTAAAAGAAGGATACAAAGTTCGTGTATATGTTCCGTTTGGGGATGACTGGTTCGGCTACTTTATGCGTCGTTTGGCAGAAAGACCGCAAAACATTGCCTTTGCTTTTAAAGGTTTCTTTTTAAAATAAAGTGTAATTAGAAGAGAAGCGTGAATGTTGGATTCAGGCTTCTTTTTCGCTGAAAGTTTCCTTTCTTGATATCTCCCTTTTTAGACGTGTAAAAGCGATAAAATCAATCATTTCTTCCTTTGATAATGATACTCCGTCAAGTGTTAGTGAGATTGATTCCTGACCATTTAATTTGGTAAGCTCTAACGATTGCTCACTTCGTCCAAGAATATGGTCCACACTAGTTTCAAATAAATCGGCGATATCAGACAACGCCTGTAAAGATGGCTCTCTATAACCATACTCATATCCTGCGTATGTACTTTTGGCGATTTCTAGACGATCTGCCGTTTCCTGCATCGACCACTTTCTACTTTTTCTCAAAGTTACTAATCGAGATAGCACGGTTCATTCTTCCTCCAGTGACTGTTTGTTTTGTTCATTATAGCATGTTAGTCATATCAAGAATACAAAAATGTGCGCGAATCGAAAACATATATTGCTTTATTTAATGAATTAATTATAATAAGCTTATAATAAATTGCAAATCGCGTACATATACGTAGAGGAGAAGAGAAACCATGAAAAAAATATTACTGCTCGCAACTGGTGGGACCATTGCATCGTTAGAGGGAAAGGACGGATTGGTTCCAGGACTAGCTCCAGTGGACCTCTTAAGCTATTCTTCCGATGTATCTTTAGCTGCTGATGTGACTTGTGAGATATTAATGAATAGAGACAGTACGAATATGCAGCCGGAGCACTGGATTGAAATGGCGTCTAAAATTGCAGATAACTACGATCAATATGATGGATTTGTTATTACGCATGGAACTGACACACTCGGGTATACATCCTCTGCATTATCCTATATGCTACAGGGCTTAAATAAACCTGTTGTAGTAACAGGATCTCAAGTTCCGATTAGTTTCAAAAGAACAGATGCGATAAAAAATCTAAACGACGCTATCTGCTTTGCTTGTGAAAACGTAGGTGGAGTTTATGTCGTTTTCGATGGACGAGTGATCATTGGAACAAGAGCAGTTAAAATGAGAACAAAAAGTTTCGATGCGTTCGAAAGTATTAATCATCCATACGTGGCACAAGTAAGAGAGAACAAGGTTACTTATTACTGGAGACCGGAGCAAACAATACAGTCATTAAAACTAGATGTAAGTCTTTGCCCGGATGTATTCGTTCTTACCTTACATCCTGGTACGAAGCCTGAAATTTTTGATTGTTTAAAAGGGTTGTATAAGGGAATTATAATCGAAAGCTATGGAAACGGTGGGGTTCCTTTCGAAGATCGAAGCTTGTTGCCAAAGATAAAAGAACTAACAGAAGCAGGTGTTGCGGTTCTCATCTCTACTCAGTGTTTAGAAGAAGGTGGAGACCTATATTTATATGAAGTCGGACGGAAAGTAAGTCAGTATAATGTGATCGTCTCTGGAGATATGAATAAAGAAGCAATTGTACCGAAACTAATGTGGGCCATAGGTCAAACGAACGATCTGTCTCAGGTGAAAGAAATGATGGAAACACCGATTTCTTATGATCTATCCGTTGAGTGGGGTCAAGAAGAGTGAGACAAGCCTATCATTTAATAAATCTACATGTAGGTATAGCACTAGTAGCGATAAATATTCACTTTTTCCTAGCACCTAATCAGTTCGCTGCCGGAGGATTAGGTGGTTTGACCATTGTGATGCATCATTTTTTTCCTAACGTTTCAATTGGTTTGTTAATGTTATGTTTTAATGTGGTTTTGTTTGGATTAGGATTCATGTTTCTCGGTTTTAGCTTTGGTCTAAAGACCATATACTCCAGTTTTATGTTATCGTTTATGGTTTGGTTGTTTGGGGAAGTTGCTCCAATGGATAATCCGCTAAGTGAAGACAAGTTGATTCAACTGATGGTAGGTGTATTAATTGCTGCACTTGGATTGGTCATCGTGATGAAAGAAGGAGCGTCAACCGGAGGAATGGACCTCATTGGCATGATATTAAATAAATACTTTTCGATTGATATTGGTAAAGCCGTGTTGTTTTCCGATATGATCATCGTGCTGTTGTCGATTGTTGCCTTTGGGGTGGAAAATGGGTTATATGCGCTATTTGGAATTGTGTTAAGAGGAGTCGTTATCGACTATTTAATTCAACAGTTTAGCTTAACGAAGGAAGTTGTCATTATTAGTTATAAATGCGATTTAATTAAGAATTTTATTATTGAAAATTTAGGGCGCAGCGCTACCGTACATGAAGCAAAAGGAGCCTTTAGCAACGAGCAAAAGGAAGTCATCACGATCGTGTTAAAACGAAGCGAGTTTCATTCACTGAAAAAATATATCAATGAAATCGACAAACGAGCTTTTATTAGTGTACATAATATGAGTGAGGTCGTCGGAAATGGATTTAAGAGTATTGTTTAGGTGGGAAAATCGCATGTTACATTCCTGAAATATATGTAATAAACAAAAAAGCAATCATTATTTTCTTAAGCAAACATGGTAATTCCACCCATCATATTGGTGGTTAAAGCCCGGTCTATCAATATATTGTGTCAACAAAAAATATTTGTCCAATAATTGGAACATGCACAGGTATATTACATCTGGTAACCTTCTTGTTATCGAAAGCAAGGAGGTATTTTTTATGAACATTCTAAAAAAACTACTTGTTCTCTCTACTCTATCGTTCACATTGGTTGGTTTCGAAACTACTTCGAGCGCAGCTGAACAAACTCTTTCAGTGAAAAGTGGAGAAACATCTTGGAAAGTAGTTAGTAAAACTGACAATTCTACTCTTGAATTAATGAAAGAGAATCATGATAAATTCCCAACATTATATGAAAAGGAAATTAATGTTACAGATCAGGAAAAGGAATTAATGGCCCGACTTGTAACTGCGGAAGCAAAAGGTGAGCCGTATAAAGGGAAAGTGGCTGTTGCAGAGGTTATTATTAACCGTGTAGAGCATGAGGAATTCCCTGATACTGTCAAAGAAGTTGTATATGAGCAGGTATCTGGTACGTATGCATTTTCTCCTGTACAAAATGGTGAGATTAACAAGCCGGCGGATGAGGAATCAATGGAAGCTGTAGAAGAAGCCTTGGTTGACAAAGAGAATGATTCAGAGGCTATATATTTTTATAATCCTGAAATTGCAACGGATACATGGATTTTAACAAGACAAGTGACTGAAACAATTGGTAACCATCGATTTGCGATATAGAAACCAGGGAATAAACACCCCTGGTTTTTTTACTGAACAAAATATTGCCTTAATGCTTGTTGCAATGTTCCTAATGTTTTTGTTTTCTTAAAGAATGCTGAAACATCTATATGAATCATTTTTTTCACAACTTCTGCACGTAAACCGGTGATAATCGAGTGGCAACCCATCATAGAAGTGCCGTCGATAATTTTCATAAGATGATCGATAACGTCAGGTTCCATATCGCCAATTCCGGATAAATCAATGATTAACGTTTGAATACGAAGTTTTCCAATCTCTGTTAGAACCTTTTCTTCTAATATCGCAGTTCGGAAGGAGTCTACCGACCCAATTAAAGGTAAAATACATACAGAAGAAGTGATTGGAATAATAGGTACTGATAGATTTTCAACTAGTTGTCTTTGTGCAACAATCAGGGAATCTTTGTATTTTGAATAACTTATAAAGAAAGTGTTCAGAAACTGGTCGACTCGGTTATTGATTTGTAGCTCTAGCTGAAAGAAGTCATCTAACTCGTATTTGTTGGAAAGAGTGTTAAACGATTGAATAAACATCCAAATTGTTCGTCGTATGGCTTGAACCCATTCCAGTTTGAAGGATAATTCAATTGAATGGGTAGCCCATACAATTCCTTCTTTCTTGGCAAAAGCTTTCAGTTCATCCTCATTGCCATCGATAATGTCGATTACTAGCTTTTGAGCATTCGAAACTAAATTGATATTACCGATTCTTAGTATTTCATCAATCCGACCTTTTACATTTACAGCCTCTAAAAGAAGTGAGTTCTTAAATTTTTCTTTATTTTCTTCAATAAAGTGTTTTAAGTCAAAAGAAGCTTGATATGTAAATTCCAAGAGATGTTCCCCCTTTACAATTCCCCAAAAACTTTTACCCTTAAAATATATTTGATAAACATGTTTTTTAAGCAAAAATTATAATCAGATAATTAATAGGGATAAAGAGTGATTTTTGATAAAAAACAGTGACTTTTATCATAGTTATCGACTATTTTCGACAAAACTTCTATAATGGGTTTGCTAAAATAAAAATAAAATTGAAAAAGGCAAACCCATTGAAAGGTGGGGACGCAAAGCTACAGATCTACGGTTCTAAAGGAACTATGATGGCTGAGTTACCAAGGGAATAATTGGAAGACCTATATCCCTTTGGGTGTAGGTCTTTTCTATATTTCACAAAGTATGGACCATACCCCTTTAACATTTCAAAAGAAATATAAAAGAAGAAGGTAATGTCATGAGCAACCAAAAATTCGATTTATTGGAGAAAGTGTTTCATACAAGTAGTGATTATTTAATTGTAAAAGATGTGAATGGACGATGGATTGAAGCAAATCAAAAGACCCTGCAACTATTTGAAATTGAGGAAGGGGCATATATAGGGAAAACGGATGAACAGCTGGCACAGAAATACAAAAAGTTTGAGAATTATGGACCTATTTGTGTTCATTCAGACAATCAAGCATGGTTAAGTAAAAAAGAATATCAATTAAAAGAATCGTTTCGAATGGATGGGAATGACTATACGTTCCATGTAAGAAAGATTCCTATGTACGATGAGAACGGACATGAGGATAGTTTAGTTGTAGTAGGTAGAAATATTACTGAGCAAGAAAAATACCAAGCCATTAGTGTTAAACAATATAAAGCCCTACAAATGATTGCGTCAGGTGAACCCTTAACTAATGTTGTTCAAAATATTGTGAATGCTGTGGAGGCACTATCTAGTAACAGTATTTGCTCCATTATGTTTTATGAAGAGAGTGAGAATTGGTTACGTAATGGTTATTCACATAGTTTTCCAGAAAGCTTTTTAAAGAAAATCGACCGATTTCCAGTTGGCTTGAACTTTGCATCTTGTGGACATGCAGCTTTTACGAAAGAGATAGCTATTGTCTCGGATATTGAAACTGACCCATCTTGGTCCAACTGGAAGACCATCCCGTTGAGCTATCAATTGCATTCCTGTTGGTCAATTCCGATCTTATCGTCGCAAGGAGAATTATTCGGTACATTTGCGATCTATCATCCTGACGTACGGAAACCAAAATCTTATGAAATCGAATTACTTAAAGTATTCAGTTACTTAACAGGTGTAGCGATTGAAAGGGATAATCAAGTAAAGGAAATCCAATACTTGGCTTCGCATGATACGTTAACTAATCTTCCGAATATCCATTTTTAAAGGATGTTATCGACCGATTAATTACTAGACAAGATGAGTTTGCGATTTTATTTATTGATTTAGACCGCTTTAAGCCTTTTAATGATACTTTCGGACATGCGGTAGGCGATAAGGTTTTAAGTGAAGTAGCAAGGCGGATTCAGTCAAATATTCCGAAGAAAGGGATCGTAACCCGCATGGGTGGTGATGAATTTGTCATCCTTTTGAAAAAGATGAAAAATGAGAAACAACCCAAAGCAGTGGCTGAACAAATATTACAAGCAATAAAAGACCCGATTGTTATTAATGACCGAGAGTTTTATGTATCAGCTAGTATTGGAATAAGTATGTATCCGTGCCATGGTCATACAGGGGACATATTAATTAGAAATGCAGATGTCGCGATGTATAGTGTAAAAGGGGAGGATGGACAATCCATCCAAATGTTCAATGATGTCCTCACGAAGCATGGTACTGAATTATTTATGTTACAAGGTGAGCTTCGTGAAGCAATCAAGCAAAATCAATTTTTCATACAATATCAACCCAAAATTCAGTTGGCAACAGGTAAATTTACTGGTCTAGAAGCACTTATCCGATGGAAACATCCGGAGAAAGGGATCATCAGTCCTGACACATTTATACCTTTAGCAGAGGAAAGTGGATTTATTGGTGTGCTAGGAGAATGGGTTCTTCGGGAAGTGTGTTTACAGGTAAAGAAGTGGAGGGAGTCGAACCTCACTCATTTGCCTGTTGCTCTGAATGTGTCTGTGAGACAATTTGTTTTAAATGATATCCCTAGTTTGGTGGAAGCGATTCTAGCAGAATTTGATCTACCATCTGAATCCATTGAGATTGAAATTACAGAAAGTGTGCTAAGTAAACATGAATATTTAATTCAAAATGCAGTTAGTAAGCTTCAAGAAATCGGAGTGAAAGTCTCGATTGACGATTTTGGGACAGGCTATGCTTCAATGACCTATTTAAAGCAATTTCGTGCAAATAAAATCAAAATTGATCGTTCTTTTATTAGCTCTCTTCCGCATGATCTAAACGAAGCGGCCATCGTTTCGGCTGTTATTACGTTAGCAAGAGATTTATCTATGGCTGTTATAGCAGAGGGAATTGAGACGAAGGAACAACTCGACTTTTTATTAGAAAAAGGCTGTTCGGAAGGCCAAGGGTACTATTTCAGTCGGCCGGTATCTTCAAATGAAATCGAAGAACTAATTCAAAGAGTAAATAAATTTTTTTAAATAAGGAGTGAAGACATTGAAGGTTGGATTAATCGGCTTGGGCAGTATGGGGTTACCGATGGCGGAAAATCTATTGCAAAATGGCTATGAATTAGTGGTATACAACCGGACGATAAGCAAATGCCAAGAATTAGCCCAAAAAGGAGCCTTTATAGCAAATACTCCTGCTGAAGCAGCCAGTCATACGGACATCGTTTTTACCATACTTTCCGATGATACAGCTGTAGAGAATGTTGTGTTTGGAGATGACGGTATACTTGCTGGGTTACAACCAGGTGGCATTCATGTGTCAATCAGCACCATCAGCGTGCATTTGGCAAAGAAACTAACGAATGAACATGAAAATGCACGTCAACATTTTGTTTCTTCCACTGTTTTAGGTCGCCCTGAGGCTGCTGCAGCCGCTGCTTTGCGCTTTATTGTTGCAGGTCCAGAAGAGGCAAGGGAGAAAGTAATACCTATCCTGCAAATGTTAGGGCAAGATGTTTTTACAGTTGGTGATCAAGGGTATTTATCAAATGTGGCTAAGCTGGGAAATAACTTCTTACTTGTGTCCATGTTAGAATCCTTATCAGAAATACTCGTTATGGTGCAGAAACACGGCGTTGAACCAAAGCAGTTTTTAGAAATTATTAATTCCCTGTTTGCTTCACCAGTTTATAATACTTATGGAAAAATGATTATAAATGAACGTTTTGATCCTGCTGGCTTTAAGTTGAAGCTAGGGTTAAAGGATGTGAATTTAATGATCGATGCAGCAAATGAGGTATCAACGGAGCTGCCAATTGCCAATCTCGCACAATCTCACTACAGTTATGCGATTGAGAAAGGCTGGGGAGACTTAGATTGGGCAGCTATCATGAAGGTATTAAAGGATATTAATTAAGTAGAGTCAATCGGCTCTACTTTTTTTATTTGTGTAGAGGTAAATTAGTGGTCAAAAATGAGGGGCAGTTGGTATTTTACTAAAAGCTTGTCATCATTCAGTAATATGTTTGTAATATCACTCTAATCAAGAAAAAAACGATTAAAATATGCTGGGAATTCCACCCTTTTTAAAGTGTATGAACCGTTGACACTATTGCTATTGTAAAGATTAACTAGTTGTAGGGAAAATTTGGTTCATGAAACGGTATGTTACATCTGGTAATCTACTAGTTGTTCGAGAAAACAGCAATCGGAGGTTCAAACTATGAAAATACTAAAAAAGTTACTAGTGATCTCAACTCTATCATTTACATTGGTTGGATTCGGAACAGCAGCCGGTGCTGCTACCCAAACACATGTAGTACAAAAAGGAGACACGTTCTGGAATATCGGTTCAAAGTATGGTGTATCTGTTCTTAAGTTAATGAAGCAAAATAACAAGACCATTTCACTATTATATCCAGGTGAAAAGCTAGTGATTCCGACAACTACTTTGACAGCAGCTGATAAGGATCTATTAGCGAGACTCGTAAGTGCAGAAGCTAAAGGGGAATCTTATGCGGGAAAAGTAGCAGTTGCGACAGTTATTTTAAATCGTGTGAACCACCCAGATTTTCCTAACACAGTAAGTGAAGTTATTTATCAAATTGACCAAGGGTATTATGCGTTTACACCGGTTAAAAATGGAACCATTAACCAAGCTGCAGATGAAGAATCAAAGCGTGCAGTTGATGAGGCACTAGCGTTCCAAGGGCAAGGACAAGGTTCATTATACTTTTACAATCCACAAACAGCGGCAAGTGACTGGGTGTTCTCTCGTGAAACAACAATTACGATTGGAAACCATAGATTTGCGAAATAAATAATAGCAAGAGGGGATTGTTCCCTCTTGCATACATATAGTTACTACCCATAAATAGCCACTTGATCTCTACCGTTGTTCTTTGCATAATACAGGGAATGATCAGCATGTAAAATCATTTCATTTACATTTTTATACTCTTGAAAATCATTGCTACATAACCCGATACTAATGGTTAGATATAGGGAATGACCGTTTTCTAACATAAAAGGCACTGTACGATGAATTTCGATAAGTTCCTGAGCGATTGATGAAGCACTTTGATGATCTAAGTGGTTTAAAAAAGCAATAAATTCCTCTCCACCGTAACGACCGACGATCCCGTAGTTCTTACATACTTTTTGAATTTGATTAGCAACAAATACAATCGCTTGATCTCCGGTAGTATGACCATACGTATCATTAATATTTTTAAAGTGATCAATATCTATTAACATAAGTGATACAGGCTGGTTGGAAACATTCGCTAGAGACAGTGTTTCTTGGGATGATTCTAAAAAATACTTACGATTTAGTAATTTGGTTAAATGGTCATACATCGCTGATTGCTTTAAAGATTGAACGTTTCTTGTTTCTTGTTCTTTTTCTAATGTAATGCGTTTTATTTTATCAGCTAACCCTAGTGAAAGGATCATTACTTCTACTAAACCCCCTATTTTTGGTGCATACAGTGTAACGGCATTTAAAGGTAAAAGCTGATAAGCAGCGCAGATTTTTAATAAAACACCGACAAGTAAAAGGGCCCATGCAGTAACGAAATATTTTGATTCTCTAGAAGTGAATCTTACCTTTAAAACAATTGCCAAAATGATAGTGAACGCAATTGTAGCAATAATCGTGCTAACCATCGTTGCCGTTCTAATGTTAAGTACAAAAGGTAGTATGATGGCTAAGGCACTAAAAATATTAAAAGCAGTAACTACTTTGTATAATAACGAAGCGTTCGTTTTTAGCTGAAGAAAGTGCTTCGCAAACTGCAAAGAGAATAGCGATGTCCAAACGATAAAAAAGGAATTCGACCTCATCGCCCACCATGGATAATCTCCCCAAAGCCACTGAAAGGCAAATCCATCCCAGATAGACTGCATTAGGGTAAATCCAAAAATGAATAAAATATAATACAAATAACTTTTTTCTCTTAAAGAGAGAAATAAAAAGCTATTGTAAATAATCATGGCCAACATGATACCGTAGAAAATACCATGAAGTGTTTGCATTTCATAATTACTGGCAGAAAAAGCATTCGGATCCCAAATATATACAGGAGCTTGAAGAAAGCTATCTGATTGTATTTTTAGTATATATGTTGAAGATGTCTCAGGTTGTAAACCTAGTGGAAAGACAAGATTATGATGTTTAATCGTTCTATTATCATAAGGTAGGCTATATCCGATCGTTTCTTCTTCCGTGAGCGTATTATTTTTTAAAGTGTATAATGTCACAGTGCTTAAATGTGGTTTTTTCAATTCTAATAAAAGATCTTTATTGAAAGTAAAAGAACTCGATATAGTTAGCTTTAACCAATAAGTGGCATCTGACATATCCCCGGATACTTTCGCTTCATCTATCGGAATAAACTGATCTTTTTTACCCAATATGTCTTGTTCGGATAAGTGATTTTGATCAATCAGAATAGTTAACTTATCTGACACATCTAATTCTTTTATTTGTGCTGGAATATCAATACTGCTATTTGAAGCATAAGTAATTTGCTGATGATACATAAAAGCGAAAAGACTGAAGATAAACACAAGCAAGGATTTAGTAGAGAAACATTTCATAGAAAAGACCCCAGTAATTGTATATATAGTATTTTAATATTATATCACGATTACATCGGAGACCATTCGAAATAAATGATAAATTGCCATCATACAAAAGGCAGGAACTCAACTCCTGCCTTTTGCATTTACTTTTGCTTTTTCTGCTGGCTCTTCATTTTATTACTTGTTAATTCTGCAGCGTATTCCTCCTGCGACATTCCTCGCTTTGCGCTTTCAGACTCAATCTTTCTGGTCTTGTTATCATTACGATTTGGCACAGTAACACCTCCCTTTAACCAAAGATATTTTATACAAAATTTACACTTCTATTCAAAGGAGAATACGTTCGGAAAAAATAAGTAAACTAAAACCGTATTCCCAATCAAACATAAGGAAGGTGACAGGATGGCGAAAAATAAAGATAAGCAATTTAAGAATAATAAAAATGCTTTACCAAAAGCAGCTGTAGAATTTTCTTCTGAAAATGGGTTGGAAAGAAAAGCGTTGAAGGCATTGAAGAATGTGAATAAGTAGATGAAAAAGTCGAATTCCAGTATCTTAGGAATTCGACTTTATTAATTAGTAGAGACTCATCCAACTATTTCTTATAAACTATAAGAAATAGCATCAGGAGGAGTTATCATGTTTGAAGCAATTATTCATGGTTTTATTTTAGCATTTGGGTTAATTTTGCCTTTAGTTGTTCAAAATGTTTTTGTTTTTAACCAAGGGACCACACAGCCTCGATTTTTAGGGGCGTTACCAGTCATTATTACTGCTGCTATTTGTGATACGTTACTCATTTCTTTAGCGGTCTTAGGAGTATCCGTTGTGGTTCTTGAATATGATTGGTTAAGATTACTTTAACTTTTTGCTGGTATTATTTTTCTTATTTATATGGGATTTGTTACATGGAATAGTAAGGCAACAATGGATGAAGGAGAGAATACGAAGTAGATTCGGACAGGAAGAACGGGAGATTACCTATTGTTGTCCGAATACGAGGTAGATTCGGACAGGAAGAACGGGAAATTGCCTATTGTTGTCCGAATAAGTGGTTTATTCAAAACAGGAGTATTTTAACAGAAGAATTCGCACTCTAATAAACAAGTTGACAATAGATATTGTCATACTGAGATTTAGACGGATAACTGTTATGTTAATTCATGTAGAATAATTCAATAATCGTTGATTTAATAAGATTTATTAAAGCCCCAATCACTATGGGATTGGGGTTATGATTTGATAGGTTATTTCTAATGTTTCTCCACAAAAACTGAACCACTTAAACTTAGCTCCCATGCTTTTTTGTTTGCTTACATTCATCATCTATGAATAGTTGGAAGAATTTGAGGGAACATACATATAATGCAGAAAAGCTGTGAATGTAAGAAAGGAGATATGTCTAATGATAGGTCTGCCACTTACTTTGGTAATAGCTTTAACATTAGCTCTTGTCTTCTATTTTCAAAAAAAAACATTCACCTTTTTACATAACTCCATCCAATACATGCTCCTTACTATTATCACAACTAATGTTATAACCCTACTGTCTTTAAATCTTAGTTGGATCAAACCATCCGATAATCCATTGGTATTTCCGGCTATTCTACTCTATCGAGATGTAAACATACCTCTACTCGTACTCATACTCATAAATGGTTTTTATAGTACCAAGTTGTTGCGGATAAAGGCAAGTTATCTCTTTATAAGCTTTTTAGGTTTAATTGCCATGGATGTGCTTTTAACAACATGTAAAATACTCGAATATACGAAATGGAATTTGTTTTTTGCAGCTGTGACAAATGTTGGATACTTACTGATTGGGTTATTAATAGGGAAATGCTGCTATACGTTGTAAAAAAGGAGTCCCAAGCATGACAGTCGAGTATGAAAGGTCTTTTGATTGGAATGAGTGGTTTGTTATTGTATTAATATTTTCCTTAAATTTTCTAATTTTAAAAACACCCTCCATTTCACAAAAATGGAGGGAATTGCTCATTATTTGTATGGAGTTACGATCGTTTTTTTCTTTGACCATACCTTAAGTATCAGACCATGGGATTTTTACGATGTAAATGACAATTCAAGTTTCCAGTTATTCGACTTTCTATATTATACAATGAACGGCCCCTTTAGCTATTATTTTATTTACTTATATCAAAAACTAAAAATAGGTGGATTTCAAATGCTTCTTTACCTTTTTATTTGGTCTGGTTTTGCTGTTTTTACTGAATGGGTGGGATTTAAGATTGGTCTGTTCCATTATGATAAGGGGTATAAAATGTATTGGTCTTTTCCTATTTACATGATTGTTCAAATCATCCAGATTATTTTCTACCATAAAATACGTAGTTCAATGGAACATCATAATTAGCTAGATATTGCAGTGGGAGTTTATAAAAAAATTGGGATTTTGGAGAAGGTGGAAAGAGTACTATAATTTTTATTATACAACCATTGGATGTGGGATTATGAAGGAAGAGGTTTAGTTATCCTAAACCTCTCTCGATTTTGATTAATACTTATCTGGGAACTGCTTTATGATGCCAGACGTATAGTCATTGATGAGGGGATTGAGTTTTAGATAAATTTCTAATCATCCCCATTAAGCCACGAACAAAAAGAAAACTAAAGGCAATTGACAGAAAACTATAGAAAGAATTCCAAGATTTTTTATAGGCTATTAATTTTGTTTTTCTTTCTAGAAAGTGTTCAGCAATAGCAGATGGAACACTAAAATAAAGGCATTTTTTTAGTATGTCAAAAACATTAGATGATCGCGTGATTTGGTTAAAATACACGCATGAAATCGGAAATAGAATATAACTAAATAAAACACTGATATCAAACCCGCTGATTAGATTCACTGGATATTTAAGAAACCCTTTTCTTACAAGTAGATTATCAATAAAGGTTGCGAAATAACTCTTAATTAAAAATACCAGTAACCAATCTTTAATCGGAGGTTTTCTTATTAAATTAATGAACAATCCCAGACTGATGACTAGTAAAGCTTTCAAGATATTCATCTCTAATTTATTCTTCATCTCATGTCCTCCTTACTTTAGATAGTTTAACCTAAGGAAAAAAATAGATGAGTATTTACCCATCCGTCTTTTTCCTCAAGTATTTGTTATGGATACTAGTAAGGAGAACCAAAGCAATGATTGAGCCTGCAAAGGTAAGAGACATATCCCACTGCGAATCCCATATATCACCTTGAGTACCTAAAAAATCCTTCGATGCTTTTCCTCCATGCGTGATGACTGAAACGAGCCATTCAATGATTTCATATAAGGCTGCAATAGCAAGGGATACACTTAAGGATAGGAAGATTAGCCATTTTCCTTTTGAAAGTGGTGAGGTTCGGATCAAGATTTCTCTTATAACAATGATTAAAAGTCCCTTTAGGAAATGGCCGAACCGATCATAGTGATTCCTCTCAAAATCAAAATCATCTTTAATCCAATCAAAAAGGGGGACTTCAGAGTAGGTATAGTGACCTCCTATAAATGTGTAAATGGATAGAATAGCAATGATTAAATAGGAAAGGGTTGTGAGTTGAAATTTCTTATAGATAGCTATCACTACAAGTAGTCCAATAACTGCTGGCAGTACCTCCAATGTCCAGATTCTATACCCAACAGGTTTAATGGCGGACCAAATTAAAACAGCCAAAACAATTAGTAGCAAGATAAAATGAATCTTTATTCCAGCCTTTTTACTCATCATTTTCACCTCCACTTATAGTATTTACCATCAATATTGGGGAAATGCAGTTATATAGATTCGCGATGTGGAAATCTGTTTTTTAAACAAAGAGTACTGTTTTTTCGCTACAATAATTTTCTGAAAATAAATACAATTCTACATGTAAGCGATTTCAGATTGGTGGGGAGGTGAAAAATTACCATCCTAGATTGACAGAATCAATAAGAAAAATGAAGGAGGAAGCTTATTGATTACAAAGCGTAAGGGAAAAGGAATTATTTCTATTGTTTTAAGTGCGTTGATGGTGATTTGCAGTATTCCTTTTAATCCTCAAGGAACCAGTGCCGCTGAAGAGGATCCAGCGATTGTGAAGAAATTTGATTTTGGTACGAAGGACAGTACCACATTGAGCGGTTATACTCAGGTGACGCCTGAAACGGCTTATACAACGGAATTAACGTACGGATTTACAGATGTCACGAAAGTAACCGCAACGAATCGAAATACATCGGATGAATTAAAGTCTGATTTTATTTCAGCGATTGGAACCTCCTTTCAAGTAGATCTAGAGCCTGGAGACTACAGCATTACGGTTATTTCTGGAGATTCTGAGGAGGCAACAAGTGTTGGTGTGAAGGCTGAAAATATCCAAAAGGTGCAAAATACGAACGTCGCAAAAGGGGAGTATATGGAGCGTACCTTTAACCTTGCATTGGTTGATAGCCAAGTAAGCTTTGAGCTTACTGGTGATAATCCAAAAATAAATGCATTGGTTATTTCCAAACTACCAAAACGATCAGCAACAGAGGTACCAACTGTCTATATTGCAGGTGATTCAACGGTTCAAACCTATGATGAATATTGGAAGCCTGAAGCTGGATGGGGACAGATGATTTCTCGCTTTTTTAGTAGTGATGTGTCGTTCAAAAATCATGCCATCGGAGGCAGAAGTACGAAATCATTTATTAACGAAGGAAGATTGGATACCATCCTTCAGGAAATAAAACCAGGTGATTACTTTTTAGTTCAATTTGGACACAACGATGCAACCATCAGTATTCCAGAGCGTTATGCATCGGTTCCTGATTATAAAAACTATTTAAAGACGTATATTAACGGAGCTCGTCAACGAGGAGCGACTCTAATCCTTGTCACACCTGTAGGCCGACGTGATTTTAATGCACAAACAGGAAAATTTAATGTCAGCTTTCCGGAGTATGTCCAAGGAATGAAAGAAGTAGCAGAGGAATTAGACGTTGCTTTAGTAGATTTGAGCTCATTAAGTGTGGCTTTCTATGATTCAATTGGACCGGAGGGAACATTATCAGTCTTCCTACATACGGAACCTGGCATTTATCAGGCATTCCCAAATGGCTCACAGGATAATACACATTTCCAGGAGTACGGGGCTATTCAGCTTGCACGACTTGTCTCTGGTGGAATTAAAGAATTGAATCTTCCTTTGTCATCGTATGTACAAGATATTGCACCACCTGCTCAAGTTCCTGACAAACCAACAGGGGTAACCGCAAGCAGCATTAGTAATGCGGGAGCGAAAATTACTTGGGATAAAGTAGAAGGTGCTGATATTTATAAGGTGTATAGAAGATTAGAAGGTGACAGTGACTATTCTGTTGTTGGAACTTCGACTTTACCAAGCTTAAATATTTCAGGGATGGAAGAAGGAAAAGCATATCAAGTAGTTGTTTCTGCTGTCAATGGAAAAGGTGAGTCAGAGAGATCCGAAAGTGTAGACATAAAGACAAAATCGGCGACTATGAAGTACGATTTTGGTCTAGCTGGAAGTGTAATTACCGATGGATATACAGGAGTAAATCTTTCTACTCTTTATACACCAGAAAGAGGATACGGGATTGTTGATTCTACTGGAATGATCGGGAGAGACCGTTCATCAGGTGGTGATCTTATCCGTGATTGGCTAGGGTATTTTGCTGTTGGTTGGAAATTTAATGTGGATGTACCGAATGGACTTTACTCTGTGAAAGTCTATGTTGGAGATATGCTAGGAAGTGCAAGAACCACTCTAGCAGTTGAAGGTCAAGATTATGGATCCATCTCTGCGTCTAGAAATAACTACACAACAAAAATTGTACCAGAAGTGTCGGTAAAAGACGGCCAAATGAACTTTACATTTGCTGGTTCAACCGGAATTGTGAATGGACTTGAAATCACACCGATTCTAGCGGCACCATCAGGAGTAAAGGTATCCGACCTTTCCCTTGATCCAGAGCAACCTTCCGTTTCACTCACATGGAATACAGTTGAAGAAGCGAAGGAATATAATATTTATCGAAAAACAGAAGGGGCAGCTGACTATGTAAAACTAGGAAGCTCAAACACAAATACATTCATTGATCAAACGGTGGATGTTGGAATGGAATATCATTACACAGTGACAACAGTGGATCATGCAAATGTAGAAACGGTACCTTCCACACCATTAAAAGTGGCGATGATTGATCCGAATCAACCTGTACCACAAACGCCAACTGACCTAAAAGTGGGAGAAGTGAATAAAAACGATCTTACGATTAGTTGGGATCAATCAGAAGGTACAATTTCTTATAATGTTTATCGCTCAAAGAAACAAGATAGTACGTTTGAATTTATCGGTAAAACAAAACAGAATTCTTTTAAAGATGAGACCGTGTTAACTACCATCCCTTATTTTTATAAAGTAGCAGCAGTTAACGCAGGTGGAGTGTCTAAGCATTCTGAAAGCGTTGAGACACCAGCTGTTACAAAACTAAAAAGACAGATGGAGGATTTAGATCGTGCACCAACAGCCGTGAAAACTGAGGAAGGTGTTATGGTTAGCTGGAGAATGCTCGGCACAGATCCAAAAGAGATCAGCTTTAACGTATATAGAGATGGAGAAAAAATTACGAAAGAGCCCATTTCGACTAGTACGAATGTGGTTGACGAAGATGGAACGGTCGATTCAAAATACGAAATCCGATCGGTTATTGATGGAAAAGAAAAGAAAATTGCTGGAAACATCAAAGTATGGAGTAATAACTATTTTGATATTCCTCTAAAAAAACCAGCAGATGGTGTAACCCCACAGGGAGATCCTTACTCGTATCGTGCAAATGATGCTAGTGTTGGTGACTTAGATGGGGATGGAGAGTATGAACTAGTTCTAAAATGGGATCCAACCAATTCGAAGGATAATTCTCAAGCTGGTTATACAGGCAATGTGTACTTGGATGCCTATAAACTAGATGGAACACTACTTTGGAGAATTGATTTGGGCAAAAACATTCGTGCAGGAGCTCACTACTCACCATTTTTAGTATATGACTTTGATGGTGACAGTAAGGCTGAAATTGCTATCAAAACAGCGGATGGAACGATTGATGGTGCTGGTAATGTGATTGGTAGAGCAGACGCTGACCATAGAAATAGCACAGGGTACGTACTTCAAGGCTCAGAATATTTAACGGTGTTTGAAGGGCAAACAGGGAAGGCTCTTGTGACAACGGACTATGAACCACCACGTGGAGATGTGGCTTCATGGGGAGATAGCTACGGAAACCGTGTAGACCGTTTCCTAGCTGCTGTTGCATATCTGGATGGTGAAACACCAAGTATTGTGATGGCAAGAGGTTATTACACACGGACTGTACTTGCAGCATATAGCTTTAAAGACGGAAAATTAACCAAGCAATGGACGTTTGATACGAATCAAGAAGAGTATCGAAACTATGTTGGGCAAGGTTATCATAGCCTGAGTGTCAATGATGTGGACCATGATGGTAAAGATGAAATCGTCTATGGTCAAATTGTTATTGATGATGATGGAAAAGGCTTATACAACACAGGCTTAGGTCATGGTGATGCGCTACATGTTAGCGATTTAATCCCTGATCGACCTGGTCTTGAAGCGTTTGCTGTACAAGAACATAAAGACGGCCCATACGGCTACGATATGCGTGATGCAGAAACGGGTGAAATCCTTTGGGGTGTAAAAACGGGTCAAGATACAGGTAGAGGTCTAGCAGCCGATATTGATCCTAGATACAGTGGTGCTGAAGCATGGGCGATTTCCGGTGCATGGAATAGTAGAGAAGGGGGACTTCATTCATCTTCAGGAGAGAAAATCTCTGACAATATCCCAAGCTCGAACTTTGCGATCTGGTGGGATGGAGATCTACTTCGTGAATTAGCGGACCATAGCTGGAATCAGGAGACTTCCACAGGAGTAGGAACGATTGATAAATGGGACTTCAAAGAAAACAAATTACTCAATTTGTTAACAGCAGAAGGAACTCAGTCCAATAACAGTACAAAAGGAAATCCTACCCTTCAAGCCGATCTATTTGGTGATTGGCGTGAAGAAATCATCTGGCGAACAGATGACAGCAGTGCCTTACGAGTGTATATGACAACGGAAAAAACGGATCATCGTATTTTTACATTAATGCATGATCCACAATATCGATTGTCCGTAGCATGGCAGAATGTTGGTTACAATCAGCCTCCACATACAAGCTTTTTCCTTGGTGAAGGTATGAAGACGCCACCAGCACCTAGCATTAGTATTGTGGAAGTAGCGGATAAAATGGCACCAGAAACCACAGCAGAATTGGAAGGAACCACAACGAATGAGTGGTACAACAAACTAGTTACAGTACAGTTCACAGCGGAAGATAACAAATCAGGTGTGGAAGCCACATACTATTCAATAAATGACGGTGAGGCACAGGTAGGGAATACAGCAACCATTGAAACAGATGGAAAGCATATTCTTAGTTATTGGAGTAAGGATTACGCTGGTAATGTAGAAGATAAAAAGACCATTGAGATTAAACTAGATCAAACAGGCCCAGTTATTACATTCTCTGTTGAGGATGGTGTCGAATTTGGAGTAGACGAAATGGTGGAAATCACTTCTAAAACAGAAGATGCGTTATCAGGAGTCGATACTTCTACAGAGACAAAAATATCTACTCCTGCCTACAAGCTAGGCTTGGGTACTCATTCGTTCTCTGCTGAAGCAGTGGATGGGGCTGGAAATCGTTCGAGTCAATCCATCAACATTGTGGTGATCGTAGATTATGATCGATTAACTAGCTTAACCGGTCAATTCCTAACAGAAAATGGAAGTGGTGAAAATCTTAACTCCTTTGAATCAAAACTAATGGCAGCTAAACAATCAGAAGCAAAAGGTAACACGTCTGCTCTCAACGGTCAGATTCAAGCATTTATGAACCAAGTTAAAGCGCAAAGTGGCAAAGGGTTTACAGAAAGGCAAGTAAATATATTAATTGAGCTTGCAGAATCTTTGAAGAAGTAATGTAAAGCTGGATGGATCTTATATAGGTCTATCCAGTTTTTTGCATTATTAAAGAGATAATACAAATAATAGAAAATATACGTTGTGGTTTTGTGAAGGGAAATGGTGTCTGCATGTGGAAGGATTGGGGAGTAGCAAAAAAAGCAGCATTACACTTTGTCATTTTGTATATCACCATAAGCTGCTTGTGGGTTTCATTATCCGATTATTTTTTCACAAGGAACCTAAGTTATATTTCTGAATGGATGAATACGTCAAAAGCCTTGGTTTTTATCATTTTTAGCGGTTTTGTTTTTTATAATTTATTGAAAAAAATAATTAAAGATATTATTAAAGATGAGCGTTATTACAGGCTCATTGTTGAAAATGCTTCTGATTTAATATTGGTGATTGATCGGAATGGTAAATTCGAGTACATTTCTCCATCGCTCCAATCTATTGTTGGCTATCAGCCACAGGATTACATAGGAAAAACAGTAAAAGAAATATTCAGCCAAGAAGAGATAACTAAATTAAGGTACAGCTATATACAAAAAAATCATAATGTACCAATAAAATTTAAAATCAAGAACAAAAGTGGTAGAACCATTCTTCTTGCAGGAAAAGGTGTGTCCATCGCTGACGAAAAGGATACAGGCCGTTATATCGTTATTGTTCAAGATATTACCGAACGTGATAGAGCTGAAAGAGATTTATTAGAAAGCGAAGAACGGTACCGGAAACTAGTAGAATTTTCTCCTGAAACAACATTGATTCATATAAATAGAGAAATCATTTATGTGAATCAAGCAGGCGTAGAGTTAATTGGAGCTCATAACTCTGAGCAAGTCATCGGGAGAGATGTCCTAGATTTTATATATCCTGAGGATATAAACCAGGCTATTGAAAAAATGAAACAAGTGAAAAAGGGCATATCGGAAATTAGTGAATATCGTATCCTTAAACTAGATGGAACAGTAATTTTTACGGATATTATGGCATTTTTAACAACATATGAAGGGGAAGAAGCCGTTCAGGTCATCATAAGAGATATTTCAAAACGGAAAAAGGCAGAGGAACAAGTACAATTATTAGCATACTATGATTCATTAACCGGCATGGCCAACCGCAATCTTCTCTATGAACATTTAAATGAAGCGGTAACAAGAAACGAAAAGAGCGGTCAAAGCTTTGCTGTCATGTTTTTGGATTTAGATCGTTTTAAGATGATTAATGATACGTATGGACATAGTTTTGGGGATCTATTATTGCAGAAAGTTTCTACAAGACTTACGAACTCTGTAGGTGAAGAAGGAAGAATCTTCCGTTATGGAGGAGATGAGTTTATTATTGTCCTCGAAACTGATAATCGGTCTAAAGTGTCTGAAACAGCAGAAAAAATCATCTTTATGTTAGCCTCTCCCTTCATCATTAAAGGCCGACAAATGTTCATTTCAACCAGTATCGGAATAAGTATCTATCCAAAAGATGGCGAAAATGTAGAGGCGCTAATCCAAAATTCAGATATTGCTATGTACAATGCAAAGGAAAATGGAAAAAATAATTATCAATATTACACATCTTCTCTGAATTTAAGTCATCGATGGAGAATGGAATTAGAAAATGGATTGCGTAATGCCTTGAACAATAATGAATTGAGCCTACATTATCAACCTCAGGTAGATCTTGTATCTAATCAAGTCATCGGATTAGAAGCATTGATTCGGTGGAAGCACCCTGAATATGGGTTTATCTCTCCAGCAGAATTTATCCCCCTTGCCGAAGAGACAGGCCTCATTTTCTCGATTGGAAAGTGGGTATTAAAAACCGCATGTGCTCAGTGTAAGCAATGGATTGACCTAGGTTTACCGATTGATAGTGTATCAGTTAATGTGTCTCCTTTACAATTTCGTGAGAAAAACTTTGTTGCTTCCGTCAATCAGATACTAAAAGATTCTGAACTACCCCCGAGATTTCTTGAACTAGAAATTACCGAAAGTGTAACTAGCAATGTGGATCAAGCATTGAGCATTATGAAAGAAATTAAAGATCTAGGGGTAAAATTTGCAATAGATGACTTTGGGACGGGGTATTCTTCACTAAACTACTTAAGACATTTTCCAATAGATAAATTAAAAATTGATAAATCCTTCATTGATGAAATCAATCAGCATAAGGACGGAGAAGAGATTGTAAAAACAATTATCGAACTGGGCAATCGGTTACGTTTTCAAGTCATTGCTGAAGGAGTGGAAGATGAACAACAAATGTCTTTCTTAAAAGAAAATAACTGTTTTTTAGCGCAAGGATATTTCTTTAGTAAGCCACTTCCCGCAAAAGAGATTGAAGTCATTTTAAAAAAGAAAATAGTGGAGTAAGACCTTCCAACAGTATTTAGTTGGAAGGTTTTATAATTGTTAATAAAATTTTCCAAATCATCTTCCCTTCGATTGGAAATATAGCTATAATTAGTGTAAAAATACACTATTTGTAAATCAGGAGGGAATTATGAGGTTATTTGGAGCGTTTGTAGTTGTACTCGTTTTTGGATTTATAGGATTTTATGGAACCATTATTCTAACGATTTCAAGATCTTCTGAATTTTATCCTATTTTTACACCGATTGTGGTACTTGGTTTGATCGTTATTTCGATACTCGGTATATATGATCAATTGAAGAAAAAGGTAGTAAAACGAATCTCAATTGGATTTCTGGCTCTTACTCTATGTACGGTTGGTGGCTTTGAAGGGTATCAATACTATTTGAAGAGTCTGGAAGTGGTAAGTACACAAGATGTGGATTTGTCTCAGTATCGTCCGTTTGTTGAAAACTCCAAGGTTGTAACGTTAGATGAGGCTTCTACGTTTCAAATTGAAGGAGATCTTCCAACACTTGATGGGGCAACTGCCCTTTATCCGGTATATGCAGGATTTGTTCAAGCCGTTTACCCGGAAAAAGAGTATTCATTAGATGAAAGTGAAGTGGTTTCCACTCAAACGAGTTATGCGTTTGAGCGTTTAGTTAATGGTGAGGTTGATATGGTTTTTATGGCTCACCCGTCTGAGGAACAAATGGACTATGCTAGACTTCAAGAAGTGGAACTAACTTTAATTCCGATTGGAAGAGAAGCCTTTGTGTTTTTTGTTCACAAAGACAATCCAGTAGAAGAGCTATCAATTAAGGAGCTTCAAGGAATTTATGCAGGAGAAATCACCAACTGGAAGGAAGTAGGAGGGAAAGACGAAGAAATTCGTGCCTTCCAACGACCAGAAGGAAGTGGCAGTCAATCAGCATTAATCAATTTTATGGGAGAAACACCCATTATGGATCCTCCATCAAAAGATATCGTCTCAGGTATGGGAGGCATCATTCGCGAAACAAGTAATTATCAAAATCGTCCAAACGCTATCGGTTACTCTTTCAGACATTTTTCTGATAATATGGTACAAAATGGTAAAATTAAAAATATTGCCGTTAATGGAGTGCTACCGACAAAAGAAAATATTCAAAAAGAGAAGTATCCAATTGTTGCTAATTTCTTCGCAATTACAGGTAACAGCCAAAACCCTCATCTTGAAGAATTTCTTCAATGGATACTATCAAAACAGGGGCAGGAAATTGTTGAGCGTTCAGGGTATGTACCGGTAGAGTAGTTTTTTTGGTTCTCAAAGTAGCTACTAAAACAGTTCCCCTCTATTTAACAAAGAAATTACAAATATTTGCATCAAAAATTTAGCTATATTGATATACTTATAATCAACTAATCTTGCTTTAGGGGGGAATTGTTTGGAAGCTTTCTCATTGTTTCGGATTTTACATATTGCTGCTGGGTTTTTAGCATTAATTCTATTTTGGATCCCGTTAGTTACGAAAAAAGGTGGGAAGGTACACAATAAAGTCGGATGGGTGTATGTATTTGCCATGGCATTCGTGTCGTTTTCTGCTTTTTATATGGGTTGTTACCGTGTCCTATTTGATGAAACCGCAGATGCTACAAAAGTCTCCTTTTCATGGTTTTTAATTTTTATTTCTATATTAAGCGGGGCTACTTGTTGGTATGGAATTAGGGTGCTTCGCTTTAAAAAGAGGAAGGAACGACATCGAAGTTGGATCGACTTATTCGTCAGTTCTTTATTATTGATTTCAGGTATAGGTATCGCATGGTACGGGTTTAAGATTGGAACTTCATTGATTACATATTTTCCTCTATTAGGTGTATTTCTAGGGGGTTCGCAACTTTATTATTGGTTACGAAAACCGGTTAAAAACATGCATTGGCTTTTTGAACATTTAAGTGGAATGATTGCCTGCAGTATTTCGACAGTAACAGCATTTACTGTTTTTGGCGCTCCTAGACTATTAAACATCCCGTCATCGAGTCTTTTCCTGTGGTTTCTTCCAACGGTAATCCTTGTCCCTGTATTAATTTTATTTACTATAAAATACGAAAAGAAATATAATAATCATTCATAACAAAAAACAGGAAGTGGTTCCAATTATCAGTGCAATCATTTTGTTTATATGTGCAGGAGTAGCTGAAATAGGTGGTGGCTACTTAATATGGCTTTGGCTACGGGAGGGAAAGCCTGCGTATTGGGGGATAGTTGGTGGAATCACATTAGCTCTGTATGGGGTGATTGCTGCATTTCAATCTTTTCCTTCTTTTGGTCGAATCTATGCCGCGTATGGAGGAGTGTTTATCGTCCTTTCCGTGCTATGGGGATGGGGAGTGGATAAAAAAACACCTGATTTATATGATTGGGTCGGAGCTGGCATATGCTTATTAGGTGCTTCCATTATCTTATTCGCCCCGCGTCAATAAGAAAGCGTATTGCTTATCCCACAGCAATACGCTTTCTTGTTTAAAGTAATGATTGTGTTAAATTTTTTATCATTAAAACATGAGGGATATCTGCTTCCGTAAAAACATCGGAGGCGGTGTGATAGCCTAGTTTTTTATAAAAGCCCTCTGCTTGTGTTTGACCATGCAATTTTGCGTGTGTCATGCCTTTTTTAAGGGCGATCTCTTCTAGTGCTGAAATAATTACTTTTCCTAGTCCATATTTCCGATATTCTTCTAATATACAAATTCTTTCTAATTTGCCAAAATGGTCGACAAATCTGATGCGTCCAGTACCTACGGCTTCTTCTTGAAAATATACTAAAATATGTACACAATCTTCCCCTAAAGTATCAAACTGATCAAATTCTTCCTCATGTGGCACACCTTGTTCTTCAACAAAAACCTTTTCTCTAATAGATAAAGCTTTTTGTAATTCCTCCTGATGGGTAATACTTTTTGAAAGCATATTCTCATTCCTTTTCATTATTGTTTTGAATTTAATATAACAAATACTAATTACTTGCAGTAAACGTAACATGTGCTGAAGAAGTCATTTTTATAAAGAAGGAAAGGAAAAAACCAGCCAGCAAAATACATCCTAATGTACTAAAGGATAACAAGTAAATTCCTGTATCAATTAAGCTCAGTGCCAAAATGGGTCCAGTACTCGCTCCAACAAATAAAATAAAGGCATTGAACGAAACGGCACTGCCTCTTGCATGTCCGGCTAGTTGGCTCACAATGGAGATAACAATGGGATTGGCTGTTGCAATTCCTAAAACAAAAATGATACTAGCAAAAATAATGAACGGGAGGGACGGACTTACTCCTATGCCGAACAGTCCGGCAGCAGCAAGAGCCAATCCTATTTTAAGGATCATCGTTGTTCCTAGTGTTTGTGCCATTCTTCCTGCAAAAAGTGATAAGAGCATTCCTATGATTCCAGCGGCACGAACATATAAGATTTCTTTTTCTGTAAGGCCAAATTGAACAGACAAATAGCTACCTAGAATCGTATACATACCAACTAATGATAACAATAGGGAGAATGTAATATAAAAGGCGAGTAAAAGCTGAGGTTGCTTTCCTAATAAGGTCATTTTTTTGAATGCTTCAAGCATATGTACATGAGGTCTGGTCATCTCATCTTTTGGCAAAAAGACAATAATGAGAATAAGTGTAAGGAAATAAAGAATCCCCAACAGGAAAAATATAGCCTGCCAGCTCCAAATTTCATTGACTAGTCCACTATACACTTGCCCCACAACTCCTGCCATCAAAAGTCCAGAACTGACAAATCCAACAGCTGTTAACCTTTTTTTAGGTGGAAACATTTCCCCTGCATACACCAAGGAGATTGGAGCAAAGGCAGCAGAAATAAGTCCTTGTAACCCACGCAGTAGGAGTAGTATATAAAAATTGTCTACAAAACCTATTGCAAAGGTGATCACTGTTAAAAGACTAATGCTCGTCACTAAAAATATTTTTCGTCCATAACGATCGGAAAATGGACCGTAAAGTAAACATCCAATCGCATAACAAATCGAATAGCAACTTGCGAGCCAAGCCACCTCAGTCATGCTTTTGTGAAACGTATCAGACAATACAGTGGCTAAAGGGATGGTCACGTACATACTAGATAAAACGACTAACCCACACCAGAACAAAATGCTGGTCATTAATGGATAGTTAGAAGATCGTTTATTTGGATGTGACATTTTCTGAACCTCCTGTTCACAAATTGGATAAATATTAAACTAATCATTGTAGTAGTTAAACCGATATACATAGTGACATTATTAAAATAAATCATCTTGGAGGGTTTAACTTGTTGAAAAAATTAGTCTCACTAAAAATTAGAACGAAACTCATTTTGTTTTCGTTAGGTATTCTTTTATTACCATCAACCATTATTGGTACGCTTGCGTATTCAAGTGCTAAGCAGGAAATTGAAAAACAAATGATGTCTACTTCCATAGAAAGTATTATGTTACTAGACTCATTTATTACAAGTACTATTAGCCTAAAAGTACATGATGCAGAAACGTTTGCCAAAACGGTCACATCTGACTTGGTTAAGGGTGAAGATAGCCCAGAACTACGTGTTAAATTAGAACAATATACCAATTTGCATCCTGAAACTGTCAGTATCTATTTAGGAACAACAGACGGATTGATGATTCAAAATCCAAGGAAAGAACTTGCTGCAGATTATGATCCCAGACAACGTCCGTGGTATCAAGAAGCAATGGCGAATAAAGGGCAAGTCATCATCACAGATCCATATGAAGCTTCTTCAGGTGGAATGGTCATTACTGTAGCGAGAACCACAGATGACGGTAGTGGTGTTATCGGAATTAACTTATTGATTGGGAATATTACACAGTCAGCAGGTAAAATTAAAATCGGAAATGAAGGCTATGTGATTCTTCTTGGAAGAGAAAAGAATATGATTTACCACCCAGCGGTAGAGCCTGGAACACTCATGGAGCAAGCTTATTATCAAAAAATGTACGAAGGCAATAAAGGTGAGTTTGACTATGAATTAGACTCCCAAGATAAAAAAATGAGTTTTACAACAAACGAACTCACAGGCTGGAAAATCGGTGGCACGATGTATACTAGTGAAATAAAAAATAGTGCCTCACCAATTTTTAACAAAACATTAATCACCGTGGTGATTGCTCTAATAATCGGTGCAGTCGTAACGTTCTTCATCATCCGTTCCATTGTACAACCAATTCGTCGTTTAGTTGGCAGTACATTAGCAATAAGCGAAGGGGATCTAACACACGAGATTGAAGTTAAAGGCAAGGATGAAATTGCAGAGTTGGCTGTTTCTTTCAAAAATATGACTGACAATCTAAAACAAATTATTACACAGGTGGATATGAACACAGAGCAAGTTGCGGCAGCAGCAGAAGAATTAACAGCATCCTCTGATGAAACAACGATGGCTACGAAACAGGTCGCATACTCTATCCAACAAGTAGCGAGTGGCGCGGAAAGTCAAACAATCGGAATCGATCAAACGGTAAGTACAATGAATGAAATTAGTCAAGGAATGGAAACCATGACAACCAACTTTATTCAGGTAAATGCACTCACACAACAAGCGGTGAAACATGCTGAAGAAGGTGGAGAGTCGGTTCAACATACGGTAACACAAATGAACGAGATTCATAGGCAAGTAGAAAGTTCAGATGTGATTATTAAATCACTTTACGACCGTTCGAAGCAAGTAAATGAGATTATTGGTGTGATAAGTGATATTGCTAATCAAACGAACTTGTTAGCGTTAAATGCTGCGATTGAAGCAGCAAGAGCTGGTGAGCAAGGGAAGGGCTTTGCTGTGGTGGCAGATGAAGTTCGTAAACTGGCTGATCAATCGCAAAGCTCAGCAAGTCAAATAGCTGAACTCATTCAAGCGATTCAAGAAGATACAGAGAAATCGGTAGAAACGATGCAACTCGCAACAAAGAGTGTGCAAGACGGAATACTCGTGTCTAATAAAACGATTGAGAAGTTTGACGAGATTCTCAATGGGGTCAGAGTCATGGCCCCTCAAATTGAAGAAGTATCTCGAATAGCAGAACAAATCACTGCAGAAGTCAAAAATGTAACAGACACATCTTATGAATTATCTGAAATCGCAAAGGAAAACGCGTCATCTTCAGAAAATGTGGCGGCGTCCACTGAGGAACAACTGGCATCTCTTGAAGAAGTAAGCTTATCAGCCAAATCACTATCAGAAATGGCTGAAAACCTTCAGGAACTCGTTAGAAAGTTTAAGATTTAATAAATAGAAGGAGTCCTAAAAATTTAGGGCTCCTATTTTATTGAGAAATAAGAAAATCCCTTACAAATGATTAGTAAGGGATTCTCAGATTATGCTTCTTGATGAAGTGGATTTGCTTTTTTGTTAAATGCTTTGCGGATGATAGGCAGAACATAATAATCTAAACCAAATCTTCCTGCGTTGTAACCAGCTACGATAAGAATGAAGCCCATTAAGATATCAGTTGGGTTATGAGATACAGTTCCAGCAAGGATGAAAGCAAAGTTCATTAATACTCCGAAAAAGGCAGCTGCAGTTGTGAAACATCCAAGGATTAAACCTAAACCAACTAAGAATTCTCCCCAAGGTACTAAGAAGTTAAATAAATCAATATTTGGTAAGGCAACGCCTTCTAGGAAAGTTACATACCAGCTATACACAACACCATCTGGACCTGCAACTGGATTAGCGATTGCGCCTTTTAGAAAACCTGCAGCATCAAAACCACCACTAGTTATTTTTCCCCAGCCACCGGTCATCCAAGCAAATCCCAGGTATACACGTAATACGGTCAATAGACCAGCAACAATCTTATTTTCTCTTAATAATTGATTAAACATAAATGATTCCTTCTTTCGAATAAATGTTTTTGTGTTTCTATATTCATAATATACACCGTGACTATAAAGAAAAACATAGGTTTGTGATGTTGTTCACAAAGTGTTAAAAGCTTATTGATTAAAATGTGAACACGAGGGAAACAGCCGGTACAGTGAAGATGTTATGTATTTCAATAATTTTTATAAAATAGTAGATTAATTTTAAAATGAATGTTTAACAAATAGTATAAAGGGTATATATCTAAGAAATCTCATTTTATCAACTAGGAGGGGATGTTCTTTGGAAGGAACAAAGGTCGTACATAGAAATCAAGATTACATAATTATGCACGATTACAAGAATGGAATGGTAGAGATACGCAATAGAAATTATAAGTTTGATATCCGATTGGTTTCTATTCATGAGCTACTTTTTTCTAGTGGACAACAAGATGGGTACGGCCAAACGGGTTGATAATGCGATTTCGGGAAGCCTTTACGCACTTAGGGAGCGTAAAGGCTTTTTTCCTATTATTTCAGAAACCACTTTAATTTTTTCAAACCATCCTTTACATGCGGATAGCGGAAGGGTAGATCAAATTTCGTTGTTTGTTTTAGAACACTTTTCCGATGAGAAAACGTGTCAAAGCTTCCTTTTCCATGGTATGCACCGATTCCGCTTGAGCCCACTCCACCAAAAGGAAGATAAGGTGAGGCGAGATGGTAGACGGTATCATTAATACAGCCACCTCCGAAAGAAATATGATGTAATACCTCTTGTTGTACGCTCTCATTCTCAGAGAAAAGATAAAGTGCTAAAGGGTTCGGGTGTTTATGTATCCCTTCAATAACCTCTGTAAGCTCACGATACGGAAGGAAAGGTAGAATCGGACCAAATATTTCATCCTGCATAATGGGATCATCCCATGTGATTTCTGTCAAAACAGTCGGTTCAATCGTTAAAGTTTCCTCATTGGAACCACCGCCCATAAACGTATTTCCATTATCCAAAAAGGTATGCAATCGATCAAAATGTCGTTGGCTCACGATACGCGTGTAATCAGGATTTTCAAGTACTTTTTCCCCATAGAGCTCATGAGTTGCCAATTGAAATTCCTGTAAAAATTCATCTCTAATGCTCTCATGAATATACAAGTAATCGGGGGCAACACAGGTTTGACCAGCATTAATAAATTTCCCCCAAGCGATTCGTTTGGCAGCGATTTTGATATTTGCATCATGATGGACGATACAAGGGCTTTTTCCACCTAACTCGAGTGTAACAGGAGTTAAATTTTTGGCTGCTGCTTCCATAATGACTTTTCCAACAGGAACACTTCCGGTAAAGAAAATGTAGTCAACATCCTCTGCAAGTAGTGCTTGACTTGCTTCGACACCGCCTTCCACTACGGCAATATATTCTTCGGGAAAAAGTTCAGTAATAATTCTTTTTAACAATGCAGAGGTTTTGGGTGTTAACTCCGAAGGTTTTAAAATCGCACAGTTCCCTGCAGCGATGGCTCCCATAAGTGGAGCAATCGCCAGTTGAAACGGATAATTCCATGGTGAAATAATGAGAGCGACACCGTAAGGATCTGAGTAAATATAGCTGGTCGAACCAATATGGCTAACAGGAGTTTTTACTCTTTCTGGCTTGAGCCAGTCAGTTATATGTTTAAGAGTAAAACGAATTTCCTCAAGGACGACCCCAATTTCGGTTGCATAAGCTTCAAATTCGGATTTATTTAAATCCTCTTTTAAGGTTTGAAAAAGGGACTGTTCATTTTTACGAATGGCCTCTCGAAGTGCTTCTAATGCCTGAATTCGATAGTTCAATTCCTTTGTTGCTCCAGAACGAAAAAACGCTTTTTGTTTTAAGATGAGTGAGTGGTAGTTCTCCATATATGCAACTCCTACTTATTCCTTAATCATTTCATATAATCTGAACAAATCGTGTTTGTCTAATATTTTTGGAACCGGATATAGCGGGTTTGCTTCACGAAACGCTCGATCCACCATGATCGGAAGGTCCCGATTTTGTAGACAATCGAATGTATTGGGGATATTCATGTCCCAGTTTAGTTTTTTAATAGCATCAATAAATTTTTGGGCTTTAAGAGAGTCCGTTTCGTTTGCTTTGGTAATGCCGATCAAATCAGCTAATTCTGCTAACGGTTGATGCACGCTCTCTCCATAATACTCTAGCACATAAGGGAGTATGATGGCATTCGCTAGCCCATGAGGGACTGAGTAGAATCCACCTAATGTATGAGCGATGGCGTGAACATAGCCAACATACGCACGAGTGAACGCAACGCCAGCCAAATACGACGCTTTTTGCATGTTTTTTCGAGCCTCGATATTTGATCCATTCGAATATGCCTCATATAGATTTTCAAAAATTAATTGAACCGCTTCTTTGCTGCATTGAACCGTTTCCTCTGTATTGCTTCTGCCAATGTATGCTTCCACCGCATGAGTGAGTGCATCCATACCCGTCGTCGAGGTGATATGTGGGGGAAGCTTCGTGGTAAGCAACGGATCGAGAACGGCCAAATCCGGAATCAATACATGGTCATTAATCGCATATTTTTCGTGTGTTTCACTGTTGGAAATAACCGCAGCTACCGTTGCTTCGCTCCCAGTTCCGGAAGTCGTTGGTACCGCAATGAGTGGAGGAGTCGGTTTTCTTACTTTCAGTTGTCCTTTCATTTCAGGTATCGTTTTACCTGGTCGTGCCACTCGAGCGGACACTCCTTTTGCACAGTCAATTGGAGAGCCACCGCCAAAGCCGATAATTCCATGACATTGATGGTCTTTATATAATTGTAAAGCTTCTTCAATATTTTCTATCGTTGGATTGGGTATGGTTTCGTCATAAATAACATAGTCAATTTCTTTTCCTTCTAACCCAGGCAGTAAACGATCGAGCAATCCCATGGATGTTATCCCTTTATCAGTTACAATTAGAACGCTTCCAATTCCTTTTAGCTTCAGGAGTGGTGGAAGCTTAATCAGACTGTTTTCTCCTTCTAAAAGTTCAGGCTTTCTCCAATTAAAAAAGGGAGCAGCAGTTTTATAGGCGAACTGATACATTCGACAATAGAGGTTGTACATCGCAATTTCCTCATTTCTAAAAAGGTCTACTAATATTTAATGAGGAAATATTTGGAGAAATGCCTAAAACCTCCAAGCTTGTTTCAGCAACTTTACTCCTAAATGGATTTGTTCGATTGATAAATTACTAAAACCAAGCTTTAGTATGGTTCTTTGTTCGTTTGTTACATAGTAATTGGAGGTAGGATACACTTTCACTCCGTGAGAAAGAGCTTGTTTAATCAATTGTTCCTCCTCTGTTGGTACTCGAAATCTAATTAGTACATATAATCCTGATTGAGAACCAATGATTTCGATCTTCTCTCCGAATGTATTCTGTAGGCAGGTGACAAGTGTGTGCATCTTCCGTTTGTATGTGGTTCGCATTTTTCGTATATGTGAATCCCAAAACCCTTGTTCCATGAAGCGTGCCATCGTTCGCTGATGAATGCTCGAGGTACCTTGCTCGAGACCGGAGAACTGTTTTACATATGGTTTGATTAGAATTGAGGGCAATACCATGTAGCTTAAACGGATTGAAGGGATAAATGCTTTTGAAAAAGTACCAAGGTAAATTACACGAGCACCTGGCTGTAAGGATAATAAGGCTGGAATCGGCTGTTGTTTGTATCGAAATTCACTATCATAATCATCTTCAATAATAAAACCATTCTTTGTGTCTGCCCATTTCAGTAATAGCTGACGTTCTGGAACAGGCATGGTGACACCGGTTGGAAACTGGTGCGACGGAGTGATGTATGCAAGCTTGGAGTCTGTCATTTCAAGCTGTTTTAGTGAAAACCCTTTTGCACCAACCTCTATGGGATGAAGGTGATACCCATGAAGTTGAAAGACTACCCGAGCTCCGTCATACCCAGGATCTTCAACGGCAATGCTAGAAAAATCTTTTTTTAGAAAAAGGGATAAGTGCATTAGTAGTTGTTGCGTGCTGCTGCCGATGATGATTTGTTCTGGTGTGGTTTGAATTCCCCTTGATTGAAGTAAATAGCTAGAAATTTGATTTCTAAGGAGGGGATCACCCTGATTTTCTCCGTAAGTATAAATCATGTCTTCCTTTAACACATCATTACTACATCTTCGCCAAGCTTTTAAGGGGAAAGCATGTTGATCTACGGTTCCAGCACGAAAATTCACTTTTATTGATGTCTCGATAGAGCGAAGGTTATTCTCTATTGAAATGGAGTCCTGTAAATCAATGGGCTCAAACGCTTCGACAAAGTATCCTTTTTTCTCTTCACTTCGTATATAACCCTCAGCTATTAATTGCTCATACGCAATAAGAGTGGTGTTTCTGCTCACATGTAAAATCATAGCTAACTGACGAATGGACGGAAGCTTTGTATCTTTGGTGATCACTCCATCTTCAATAAGGGAGCGAATTTTTTCATAAATTTGTTTATATTTAGGACTCTTATCGTTTAGTTGTAAGACTAACTCTTTCATCAATAACTCCCATCTGACATACGCAATTGATAAAAACTGTTCCTTTTATTATGTCAGATTGATTGTAAGATAGAAATAGATTTATTGAAAGAAGGGAAGAGGAATATGGATATTATTAAGGCAGATATAACTTCACTAGAGCAAATAACCATACTATTCAATGCCTACCGAATGTTTTACGATCAAACTAGCAATCTTGAAGGAGCAAGACAATTTCTTCAAGAAAGAATAGTCAATCAAGAGTCGATCATTTTTCTAGCGATGGAGGGGGAAACGGCAGTGGGATTCACGCAGCTTTATCCAACCTTTTCGTCTGTTGGTATGAAAAAAGGATACATCCTAAACGATTTGTTTGTGGATGTATCCTATAGAAAAAAAGGCATCGGAAGAGCATTAATTCAGGAAGTTTTTCAGTTTTGTGAAGAGAGAAATGCCCATTTTGTTCAATTAGAGACGGCTCCAGATAATGTTCAGGCTAAGACCTTATATGAAGAGATGGGAATGCAGTTATCAAATGAGTATGATGGTTATGTGAAAAGGTTCTAGAAATAGGGAGAAAAGTGAACCATAGCTTGGATTCAGAGCTTTGGTTTCTTTTATTACTTTTTAACAGTGATAATTGTACAAACATGTTATTATATATCTATTAATGGTAAAAATGGCTATCATAGTCATTTGAGAAGGGAATATGGATTAGAAGCTAGGAGGGAAAAGAATGCTTAACTCGCCAATCGCAAAATTTCGGCTAATGGGTCTACTAGAGGGTGTATCTCTGCTCGTTTTAATATTTATTGCTATGCCCCTTAAATACTTCGCAGGGTTTCCGGAAGTAGTCACATTAGTGGGTTCGATTCACGGTATGTTATTTGTCATGTATGTGTTTATGATTGCGTATGTCACTTTTAAAATTAGGTGGTCTTTTGTATGGATCACATCGGCATTTGCTGTTGCGTTTATTCCTTTCGGTAATCTAGTCCTTGATGCAAAACTTCGTAAGTCACGGTACAGTTAATTTGTATGTGGTAATTATAAACCTTTCTAAAAGAGTAGCTTCCAAACATTGGTAGCTTTTTTACGATTGCGATAACTTAATCATTATTTTTTCTACAGTTTCTTTTTCAGTTGATGATCTTATAATCGTTGCAATGTCAGAAAGTACTTTATTATATTGATCGGCCTCTTTCGCTAAAGATACGAGATGTTTAAGATCGCTGTAGGATAATTCATTTACTAAAGCTTCCCATTTGTACCCATCCTCGTAATCTCGTAAAATTCCTTCCACATTGCCTATCACCGAATTCTTCATACTTCGCATTGGAACTCCTCCTTGATATTTCATTTTATTTAATTATAAAAGAGAAACATGAAGTTCGTTTTAACGTTTTGTAAATATCATGAAATTGTTTTCAAATAAAAACAGAAGATAGTTCGTGCCAAAAATTAGAGTATAATAATCAAAAAGAAGAAGCGAGGAAGAGCGATGACAGATAGAATAACAAAAACATGTTCACAGTCCAGAGTAATTAAGACAAGCAGGGTATTTCCCCTTGATACCAATAACCATGGGACATTATTTGGTGGGAAATTGATGAGCATGATCGACGATGTCGCATCCATTTCTGCCTCAAGACATGCACGATGTGAGATCGTGACGGCTTCAACCGATTCGGTCGATTTCCTTTTTCCCATCCAAAAGGATCATTCAGTCTGCTTGGAATCATATGTTACATGGGTCGGTAAATCCTCCATGGAAGTGTTCGTTAAAGTGATCTCAGAAAACCTCATGACAGGGGAAAGGCAATTAGCTGCTACCTCATTTCTAACGTTCGTGGCCCTTTCTAAAGAAGGAAAAGCACTGACAGTACCTTATGTAAAACCAGTAAGTGAAGAAGAAATCATGATGAATGAAAGTGCACCGATGAGGGCGGAAAATCGAAAGAAACGAAGAGAACATAGCAAAACCTTAGGGGAAAAAATTAATGTGAACGTACCTTGGGGTTGATAATTATTTTGACTATGTATAAAAGACTCTCAACCAGAAAAGTTGAGAGTCTTTTTAAGATTTATTAATTGTTTTCTAACATGGAGATAACGATTTGAGCTTTATTCGACAAGTTCAGTTTTCCAGCAGAAGACAGATATTTTTCATTATTCTTCTTGTCGATCGCTTTTACGAATTTTTCCAAGAAGTCGATGGCTTTTCTCTCTGAGCCTTTTTCTAAATGGTGCTTTGCTTGTTTCAAAGAGTTTTCTAGTTGGTTGCTAAGTGGACCAGTTAACTCCTTGTTCGCTTGAAGCTCAGCTAGCTCCGACTCTAACGCTGTTAGGGCTCCAGGCATGATAAATGTTGGAGCAGGAACCTTGGACCAGTCTGTATCACTTCCGAAGTAGAAGCTTGTATAAGAAGGCTGATTATATGTCGTACTTTGTCTAGCAACCTCTGCTCGATATTGAGCATCATGCATGAGTGTGTATAATTTATGGTTGGTTACCTCTGTACTCATGTACATTCTGATAGCAGTACTATCGGCAGTGCGGACGAGCAATTCTTCTCTCCAGTCACCAAAAATATCAGCTACTAAGCTAGGATTTCCTTTTGTTCCATTATTCGTTCTTGTTCCTTCCGCCGTGAGAATAGTGCCTTTTTTCCAATCCTGAATCGTCGGTGTAACGTTAAGGGCGCCATCGACAATTTGTGTGGTCATATCGGCAGACCACTTGATGTTCATATTTGTACCAGGAGCACTAGAACCTAGCTTTTGACCGGCTGCTGTCCATAAGCCCACCCCTGTATTCGCCCAAGTTTCTAATCCAGGCTGAGTAGGGTCAATATCTCCGACCATTCCTCGGCCCGTATCACGGCCCGTATAACCACCGTATATCAATTCACCGGTTTTGGCATCTCGTAGTGTGTAGCCGTAAGGTGCCCAAGTTCCACCTTCGTGGACCATATAAATCTCCATTCCCGGACGGTTCGGATCGATATCTGTCACATGCATGGCATCTCCATGTCCAAGTCTTGCAGTCTGTCCAGGAATGGCACTTCCTTCAGGCATTACGTCCATAGAACTATATAATAAGGATCCATCATCATCAATCGTGGCACTTCCATAGACGATTTCTTGCTTGCCGTCACCATCCACATCTGCTGCACTTAAGGAATGTGCTCCTTGTGTGGTAAGAGTACCATATTCTGGGTCGGTACCATCTACCCCGTGAGGACTATCGTTAAATGGGTTTGACATAGGAGTCCATCCACTGTCCACGGCCCAGTTTTCTTTTAAATTCTTTCCATCCCAGCTATATGTAACTAGATTGGATCTTGTATAATATCCCCGAG
This sequence comes from Bacillus coreaensis, assembly GCF_050586445.1. Taxonomy (NCBI): domain Bacteria; kingdom Bacillati; phylum Bacillota; class Bacilli; order Caryophanales; family Bacillaceae; genus Bacillus; species Bacillus coreaensis. Next base: position 41,187 of record NZ_JBOCCY010000017.1, on the reverse strand, counting down.
CAAACATGGCATAAGGTTTTTCTCCATCTAGATAAGCGACACCAGAAAGGAATCGATCTACACGGTTGCCAGGTTCAATTCTAGCCATCGCATAATCTCCCCACATGAGACCATCATCATGTCGATCTGGATTGTAATCAATGGTGTCCATTTCTTCACCTGTTTCCCCGTTGAATACAGTTAAATATTCGGGCCCTTTGACGATGAATCCTTCGAAAGCTCTTAAATTATTCCGAGCGCTTCTACTAGGTGCATAAACATCCATGAAATAATCAGTTAAACTTTGGGCATCCTCTTTAGATAATGGATAGCTATATTGTTTTTCTACTCCGAACGCTTCTTCAAGTGTACTTGGCCAATTGCCATTTACGACTTCTTCATGTTCATGCCAATTCATAAACATGCTCACTACATGATTATAATAGTCATCACTGCTCATTCGGTAGTCATCTTGATTGCTGTAACCTGCATCGATGTCTTTTTGAGGCAAGGTAATGTATTTTTCTGATGTTACCCGACCATTTTTATCGTATTTGATGATCTTTGTACCTGGAGCGGTTTTGAACATCATCTCTGATTTTCCATCACCGTCAAAGTCATATACTAAAAATTGAGTGTAATGAGCACCTGAGCGTATGTTCACGCCTAAATCAATTCGGTAGAGAAGGGTGCCATCCATTCGATAACTATCAATATACGTGTTTCCGGTATATCCAACCTGTGAAACATCCTTCGAGTTGGAAGGGTCCCATTTGACAAAAAACTCATATTGGCCGTCGCCATCGACATCTCCAACACTCATATCATTAGCTGAATACGTATAGCTCTCACCAACAGGTGTGACACCGTCTGCTGGTTTGTTAAGCTTCAAATCGACGTAGGATTGTGTCCAAGGGGAAACAGAGGAACTTTGATCTAGCTCTTTACCATTCAACACAGACCGAACGTAATACTTAGAATTACTGCTGCCGTTGGGATCTAAAAAGTTTGTGCTATCCTCGACACTGGCTATGAATTTCCCATCGCGATACACATGAAAGTTGACACCCGTTAACCCTGTTTCTGAATAGCCGGTCACTTCATTGCCTAACAGTCTCCAACTTACAAAAACTCCTTCTGAAGTGGTCGCTGCTACAAGCCCTCGATCAAGATACTCTAATTGAACTCCTTGAACATTGTAGGGAAGCTTGTTTTGTTGTGTTTTATCTGCAGCTACTACCGATGAAACACCTGATAAAAGAAGTGGTACGGCTAATGCACTGGTTAGAACTCTTCTACGTAGGGATGTTTTTTTCAAGATAAAATAACCTCCTAGATTTTTTAGTAGTTTTACACTAAGTTGAATGCGCTTACAATTTTGTCGTTGCACCTCCATGAATTAGGTTAGTAGAAACACGTAACCTATTATATTTGAAATATTCTGAACTAAAAATGCAATATTCAGACGTTTTCATATAAAAATCAGTGTTGTTGGTGTTTATGGTGGAATTGGACTGAGTAGAGGGGAAAGGAGCTCGAGAAGTCCGAATGAGGGGTGGATTCGGACAAAGAGGGAGTGAAAAGCAAGGGTGGAGTCCGAATGAGGGGTGGATTTGGACAGAGGGGGAGTGAAAAGCAAGGGGAAGAGTCCGAATGAGGGGGGATTTGGACAGAGGGGAGGGAAAGGCAAGTGTTAGAGTCTCAATGAGTACTAGATTTGGACAGACTAGCTTAGTTAATAAAAACAGATGATTTTTAACCTAATGTCGATTCAACCGTGTTGTTTACTACGAATAAATGTGTACGTCATTGGAATAAGGGGCTGTAAAACCCAGTTGCACACAACTCTATTGAAAAATAAAGACTTAAATATGATTTCATTTTCTTGTATGGTTGAGTAATGAAAAGTATTTGAGAGGTATTGAGGTGTAGTATGACAAAAACATTTAAAATGGATCGTCCAAAGGTTGCAACAGATTTGCCCCAAGCTAATTTTCGAGATGTTTTTTATGAAGAAGAAGCGGAGTTAGTTAACTGTTCGGTGATAAATACTCAAGTTGAGAATGAAGTAATTGAAAGGCTGATTCTCTCAAAAGTTATTTTTAGAAACGTTACGTTTTTAAGCAGTTCCTTTGTCAATATAGATGTTACAGATGTGGTTTTTGAGAATTGTAATTTATCAAATGTGCGTTTTTGTGGAGGAAATCTACATCGAGTGGAGTTTAAAGATTGCAAACTTTTGGGGTTAGATTTGTCTGATGCGATCTTAGGGAATGTTCTTTTTGAAAACTGTGATTTGAACTTGAGTAATTTTGCTGATACTCGTTTAAAACAAGTGAATTATGAGCAGTCCACATTGAGAAGTGCAAATTTTTTCAACTCTAAGTTTACTAAAGTAGGTCTGAACCGGTGTGATCTAAATGATGCGGACTTTACCAATACAATCCTTAAAGGGGTTGATATTAGCACTTGTACATTCGAACAAATCAATGTGTCAACAGAAAGTTTGGTGGGCTGCGAGGTTTCTCCCAATCAAGCAATTGGGTTCTCAAGATTATTAGGCTTGAAGATTAGAGAGTAAATTAACCATTCGTGATGGTAGAAAGTGTCTATTTTATTTAACAAATTTCGAAAAAACCTGTATCAAGCCGTATTTGATACAGGTTTTTTATGGGGAAAATATTTGATAGAGTAATACTATTACAGTGAGACTGACGAAAACCTGATAACACAAGGAGTGGGCTATATGAGATGCGGATCAAAATGTTTTCTGGTCACAATTGGAATAAATGGAGAAAAGCAAATGAAGCACGTAACTGCGAGATCACCGGTGGATGCAAGAAAAACCATCCGCTTGGAATACGGAGCAGCAACACAGATCTTATCGGTCATCAAAGAGGACAAGAAACGGCGATCCTAACATAAGCCCATTGAAGTGACATACATTAGGAGGTTTGCATGAAAAGTTGGTCCAACCGCACAATTTTGTGGTTTTTCTTATAGCTTGAGGGGAATCACTACTTTCCTGCTGTTTTGTTTTTTAGAGTACCAATTTACTATTGAACTTATTAGCGATTTAGGTGGCGATCTAGGAAAAGAGACCTCAAGGATCTATCGGTATCCCTGGTTAAATCAATATACAAACACCATCATTATTAACGTTTATATACTAGGATTAATGATCTCAGGAATTACTATTTTTATATCTTTTATTAGAAAAAAATAGTTAGGTGGCCTTAAGGAGCGTTAATAAAAAATTAACCTCTTTTTTTTTGCGAAAACTATTTGTGTCTAAATTTCGAACAAAGTTATAAACATTGATAATTTTAGGCTGATAGTAGTGATAGTAGAAGTTCCTTTTTTTATATGTAATAGGACAGGAGAGAGCAACAATGGGGAAAAACATCATAAGAATAAATCTTAAACTAGGAACAAAGATCAATTTAATTGTTATATCAATTATCACTGTTCTATCCTTAGTGATTGGATTTGTAGTAAACGAAGAGATTACAAGAGGAATTAAAGAGTTTGCTACTGAGAAAGCAAAAGGAGATTTAGGACTCGCGTATAGATATGTTGATAGTACGTATCCTGGAGAATGGGAAGTCAAAGAGAATAGCCTCTATAAGGGATCAACTCTTATCAACGATAATTATGACATAGTAGATACCATTGGAGAAGATACGGGAGACACCGTTACGATTTTCCTCGGAGATACACGTGTGACAACCAATGTAAAGATTGATGGAGAGCGTGCGATTGGTACACAGGCTTCAGCTGAGGTAGTCGATACGGTTCTTACAAAAGGTGAGTCTTTTTACGGGGAAGCAAATGTAGCGGGGAATATGTATCAAACAGCATATATGCCAATAGAAGATGCATCTGGAGAAGTGATCGGAATCATGTATGTCGGTGCTTCAGAAGAAATTATTCATAATATTTTATCTTCTTTTCTAACGAAATTTATTATAGTTTTAGTGATTATGATCGGAATAGCCTCTGGAGCTGTGTATTGGTTTACATGGAAAATGAAAAGAAGACTTTCGAATCTTACTAAGGCACTTGATATGGCCGGAAATGGTGATTTCACTGCAAAGGTAGAAGATCATTCAAACGATGAGTTAGGTGTTTTATCAGATAGCTATAACAAAATGTCAGGAAGTCTTAAAGACATGATGAATGAGGTGATTTCCACTTCTGAACTTCTTGCTTCTTCATCAGAAGAATTAACAGCAAGCTCGGAACAAACAAGTAAAGCAACGGAGACAATCACAGAATCTATTCAACAAGTAGCAGATGGTGCAGAACACTCCACATCAAGTGTACAAGAGAGTGCAATAGCATTAGAAGAAGTCACGAAGGGGATACAGTCTATTGCTGATAATGCGTCGATCGTTTCAGAAGTAAGTGTACATGCCACTGAAAAGGCTAAAGAGGGTGGATTGTTTGTTGATAAGACCGTTAATCAGATCAATGAAATCAATCATTCTGTTGTGGCAAGTGGAGAGGTAATAAAAACACTTGAACATCGTTCACAGGAAATTGAGAAAATCACGAATGTAATCACTGCAATTGCCAATCAAACAAATTTATTGGCGTTAAACGCGGCCATTGAAGCGGCAAGAGCAGGGGAACATGGAAAAGGATTTGCTGTTGTTGCGGATGAAGTTCGAAAGCTTGCTGAACAATCACAGCAATCTTCTTCACAAATCTCAGCATTAATTAAAACCATTCAAGAAGACATGACTCAATCTTCGCAGTCCATTGAACAAGTTTCGGTCGACGTAAAAGAGGGATTGATGATTGTTAACCAAACAAAAGAGACTTTTAAGGAAATTCTTGAGTTTATGGCGAATTTAACAGGACAAATCAATGATATGGCAGCAACCTCTGAAGAAATATCAGCAAGCACACAAGAGGTTTCTGCTACTGTATCTGGAATTATTCATATATCTGAGCAAACCTCGATGCATTCGCAGAATGTAGCAGCTTCAGCAGAAGAACAACTTGCATCTATGGAGGAAATTGCGACGTCTGCTTCGGCATTATCTAATCTAGCAGATGATTTAAAAGTTTTAATTGGTAAGTTCAAGGTTTAAATAAATCATTTATATAAAATGACTGGCCCAGTATGGTCAGTCATTTTTGGTTTAATGTTTCAATTATTCAGTTATTTATAGAGAAAAGTACGGCGGTTTTTTGAAAATAAACGTTGGTAGATGGTGAGATAACTGTCTAGTCTTTGACTGATACGAATGGTATTTTGGCTGCCAAACCCTTCTTGCATTCCAGTGTAAATCAATTCCCCACGAATAAGTTCAATTTTAATATATAAGTACACTTCATCATTTTCAAAAATAATCGGCGGCATATCAATGACTCCTATGGCTATAATTTCTCTAGGTCGTATTATGTTATTATTACATATTTTTAAAAGAAAAGGGAATATTTGATAGCAATTTTAATAAAATGTTTATTTTTTGTAAAGAAGTTTCCTATTTCCTAAATATTTGAAAAATAGTGAATAAATGATTGACACTCTACTAGGTAGAACCTTTATTCTAGATATGTAAACCAAACAAAGGGAGTGGTTAGATGTATCGGTGGGATGGAGGATTTATAATGGTTCAACCTGATCAATATGAGGAGGCCATTCAGTGGTATCAGGACGTATTTGGCTGGGAATGTGTGGATCAAATTACAAGTAAGGTTGGAAGAAAAGCATTTATGAAGCTGCCTAGAGCTGGAATGGTGACGATAAAATCGTTCGAAGGAGATTATGATCATTTGCAGTTTACAGAATCAGAAGGCAAAGTGAAACTCGGATTTGCCACGTACAATTTGGATCAAACCCTTTCTTATTTACAAGGTAGAAAGATAGAATCGAAGGACACTAATATGCTCCCGAATGGACAAAGATACTGTGATATCGTAGCCTTTGACAACACGAGGCTAACGTTAGTAGAGGAAAACAAAGGAGAGGACGAAAAGGAGTATCCTCCATCAGGAGTTCTTGGTTTTGGCACAGTTAACTCCATTATTCATGTGAAGGATCCCGAGGTTTCAGCCTCTTGGTATAGAGAACATCTTGGATTTGTGATAGAGGAAATAGATGAGGTGAAAGGCTTTGCCCACCTTAAGACAGAGGATGCCTATGATCGAAATGTATTGAACGAATGTTTTTGGGATCATATTTGGCTTTTGAAAAACGAAGACACCGTTCCAAAGCCGAATGATAATCGTGTAAGAACCTATTACGATATACGGCCTGAGTTTGTTTTTGAAGAATATCATAAGCTGATAAAAAATGGATTGGAACCTTCTGAAATGGCAGGTGACCCAATAAATGGTTGGGATGGTTTTCACTTTTATGATCCGGACCATAATCGAATCAATGTGTGGTCCTATAAATAAACAGGCAGACAAAATTTAAGTTTTTAATAGTGTAGTAGTTTTATTTACTAGGGTATTAATATTCTTTTGTGGAAGCGTTATACTTATAGAAGTAAGAGCATTAAAAATCCAATCTAAAAGGGGTAGAGTGAATGATTAACAAAGTTGGTCAAATCATGCTGTATGTTACTAACCAAGATGAGGCAAAAGCTTTTTGGACAGAAAAAGTAGGGTTTCAGGTCGTTTCTGAGGAAGATAACGGTCAAGGATTTAGATGGATTGAGGTGGCTCCAAAGAACGCTGAGACAAGTATTATTTTACATAACAAGGAATTTGTAGCGAAAATGTCACCTGAATTGAATTTGGGTACACCTTCCTTAATGTTTTTCACCGAAAATCTTGAAGATTTTTATAAAGATTTATCAAATAAAAACGTTACAGTTGGAGAATTGGTCAATATGCCTTTTGGAAAAGTCTTTAATTTTGCAGATGATGAAGGAAATTATTTTGCGGTTATGGAGAAGAAGTAAGCTTGGGAGATACAACGGATTTTCGTTTTAGTAAAGAGGGTCTTTGCTCATTTTAAGAGCAAAGATCCTCTTTTTATAAGGTGTGGTCGACCTATTTAGCTAATTGTTGCAGTCGTTGTCTATCTACAATCAAAAATCCTCGAGCATGTTTTTTTACCACCCCTTCTTCACATAGCTTTGCAAATACATGCAATAAGTGACGGTACGACACGCCTAAGTATTCACATACTTCGGTGTGTTTTTCTTTGTAAAAATCATGATCCGCTGAAACGAGTATAAAAGCAGCGAGCCGGTTAATTAAGGGATATACCTGATTTTCGGTATACTTCGCGGAAATGGTTGTTGCTTTTTTACTTAGAAAAATACATAAATGCCTTAAGAAGATGGCGTCCGTGAGCAGCTTCTCTTTGCAAGCCTGAATGGGAATGGCAAGACAAGTAACCTTCGTGACGGTTTGAATCGCTTTGGATATACGTTCTTCATTTAAAAGTTCAATTTCTCCCATAAAAGTAGGGGCTTGTAAAAAATTGATCAGTGATACTTTCCCATTCTCATGTGTCACATAGAGCTTTGCTTTGCCCTCAATAAGATAAAATAAGTACTCAGGATACGAGCCTTCTTTGAAGATAAATTCACCTCGTTCAAATTGACACACTTGTATATAAGGTGTGATGGGAAAGGAGAACAAGGATTCTATTGGGTATTGTGTAAGATAGTAATTACGTAAAGGTTCAACTAAAAATTGCATAAATTCCTCCGAGAAAATATGAGATATCTCATATTATTGTATGTATGTTCGTGTTATGATGCAAGAATCACGGAGGTATAAAAATGAATATACAACATTGGCTTTCACGAAATTTCTTTGTATTTTTTATTACATGGGGTGCATTCTTACCCTATTGGACAGGATGGCTCGTACAAGATAAAGGATTAAGCGTTTCTGAAGCAAGTCTAATTATGGGAGTAGGATTAGTGGCAAGAGGACTTTCAACGCTGTTCGCTTTTCCTTTTGCGTCAAGGTTTTTAAGTGCTCATAAGGTAATTCTGAGTTTGACGGTTATCTCACTCATTTCCACCGTTCTTTATATTCCATCTTCTTCGTTTACAACCTTATTCGTTGTAACGATCCTATTTAGTGCTGTTTATCCGACACTTTTGCCTGCTGTCGAAAGTGCCGCGGCAGTGTTAGTAAGTCAACATGGAATACATTATGGAAAAAGTCGTAAATACGGATCGATTGGATTTGTTGTCTCTGTTTTTATTATTAGTATGTTAACAGGGCAGTGGGGAGAGCAAGCCATATTGTGGAGTATGTTTGTCGGTCTTGGTTTCATGCTAATTATGTCTTTTTTACCAACACCGCCTATTTTATTAGAGGCACCATCCAAACAAAATCGAAAAGGGGCATTATCTGTCCAGAAATTATTAGAAGTTAAAAGCTTTCCGATCGTATTACTCATTGTTGTGTTATTACAAGGAGCACATGCTTCTTATTACAACTATGGATATATTTATTTACAAGACTTACAAGTGAATCAATATTATATCGGTTTGATTATTAACATAGCGGTCATTTTTGAAATCTTTTACTTTATGAAAGCAGATTCCTTGTTTCAAAAATGGAATACATCCTCCTTATTATTGCTAGCGGCAGCAGGTTCTACTTTAAGGTGGATCCTTTTGTTTTTGTTCCCCAATATCTGGGTATTTATTCTTTCTCAAGGTTTACATGCTTTATCCTTTGGAGTGGCACATTACGCGTTTATTACTTATATCACTAAGAATCTACCAAAGGAACAAATTCCAAATGCTCAAGGAATTTATTCTGCGATTGCTTTAAGCTTAAGCACCGCTGTATTAACACTGATAGGTGGATTCTTGTATGAGATTTCCCCGAATCTTGCCTTTTTAGGTATGATTATTTGTACCATTCCGGCAATTTTAGTTATTGTTGGTTCAAGAAGTCGGTTTAATTATTAAAAAAGTTTGTGGGGAGCATGGAACTATTAAAGTTCATGCTCTTTTTGCATAACTTATGACGCGAAAGTTTCTGATTTTTCGACTCTCATGTCATAAACTTTTTCTTATGACGCACTATATAAACATATTAAGATTTGGAGGCACATCATGACGAAAGAAAACAATGAGTACAAAAGCCTTTTATCTATTAGTGAAGAGAACGAGCAAAAATTAGAAATAAGTTCAACAGGTTATGGGCTTGTAAGTACTTCAGGTGAAACAGAACAAAATCATCAGAATAATCATGGACAGAAATAAGTGGGTTGGTAAAAGCAGTGAATTTTCACTGCTTTTTCATTTGACAAAAAATAAAGTAGCCACTGAATAATCAGTGGCTGACAGATTAATCTTTGTTCTTTTCGTTACTTTTGCTTTGTTGCTCGGCTTGACGTTTCGCTTCTTCTCTTTGCTTCTCGGCAGCTTTACGCTGTTCTTCCGCTAGACGATTGGCTTCTTCTCTTTTCTTCTCGGCAGCTTTACGCTGTTCTTCCGCTAGACGTTTGGCTTCTTCTTTTTGCTTTTCGGCAGCTTTACGCTGTTCTTCTGCTAAGCGATTTACTTCTTCTTTTTGCTTTTCCGCTGCTTTGCGTTGTTCTTCTTCTAAGGGTTTTGTTTCTTCTTTTTGTTGTTCTTCTGAAGGTTGCTGAACAGATTTTTCCTTTTTTGCAACAGAAGCTAACTGAACCTCAGTGCTATCCGAAATTGCTTCTGTCTTTACTTCATCGGTTTCTGTCTTTTCTTCGTCAGTTCCTTCTACATCTGGGTTTATTTGTTCCTCTTGTTCTATAGTGGACACGGTTTGTTTAGGAGCCTTCTTTTTTCCATTCGATAGTTCAGACGGATGGATGCCTAGTTCCTTTGCAACATCTCCAAATCCCTTGTTTTCCCCATTAAAAAGAGCACCAACTTCCTCAACGGTCTTATCTGTTGCATTAGCTAGGATAAATACCTGTACAATTTGGCCATATCCCAAACCGGAATCACGTAACTCTTTTACTTTTGTTTCATCAAGTGCATTTACAATCGAAGGGAGTTTGGCTAGAACTTGTTGTTTCTCCTCAACGTCTTCTAGTAAGCTTTCATCTAGTAGTTCGCCAACTTCTTCATTTAATTCAATTGAATCTTCAAGCTTTTCATCTAATTCTAAAACCTGTTCCTCATTCATCTCTTCATTTATTATCATTTCAGCAATTGTTTCTTCAGCATCTGTAAGTATTTTTAGATAGTCTTCAATAGCTTCTTGAACAAATACTTGTTTTTCTTCTTCGGACATGGCCTTTGCCTCTGCGATACGTTCTTCCGCAAATTGAAGGAGTAAATCTGTTTCTTCTGATCCATTAGATGCAAGGAATAGTTGAATGTCTTCTACTAATCGATCAATGGTATAGATAAATTGATCAGGCGTTGTTCCTGGATCGTAACTGTCGGCGGTTTCCTCGGCAAGTACAGAGTTACCAAACAAAAACATACTTGAGATAACGAGTGGAGCGGTCCATTTTCTTTTCATCCATTTTTCTCCCTGGAATAAATTTAGTAATCTTTATCCATAAGACTTTTATTGAAACAAAAAGGACTAGTCCCGAAGAATAGTCCTGTAGTCCTACATTCTCTTCGGTAACTGGCAGGCATAGTTCATTTGACCTTAGCCCCTGTAGTTTTGCGTCCTTATATTTCTATAAGTTTGCCCTTATCGGATATTTCCTACTTCTATCTTACTATCGGGAAGGATTTTAATATACAGGTAAAAATTCACTGTGAGGAGTATCCAGAAATGAAGTAGTATAAACCTTCAAGCTGTTTTTTATAAAATAACCCAGATATTTTATTTTTACTAAATCGGGTATAACATAATAGTTAACTTTTTAAGCAAAAGGTGGGAGAATTTTTCGTGGGAAGAATGGAAAGACGACAACAAAGGAAGACCTCAAAGTTTTCTTGGAGTGCCTTTACTTCAAAGAGCGCAAAAATCAAGATACTTTCGGCAATTATAGGTATGGCTCTCGTTTTCTTTATGATTTTTAACATCTTAATCTGGACAACAGACGTGAGCAAGTTAGAAGAACCTGCACCACAACCAACCATCATTTTTGATCAAAGGGGAGAGGTCGCAAGTAAAATTGCATCATCTAATATTGAAGGCGTTAGTATTGAGAAAATACCGGACACTGTTGTACATGCGGTGATTGCAACAGAGGACCAGAGGTTTTATAAGCATGATGGAATTAACTATTTTGCCATTGCGAAGGCTTTGATAAAAAACACCCTGAGTGGAGAAATCGTGGCTGGAGGTAGTACATTAACACAGCAGCTAGCTAAAAATGCTTTTTTAACACAAGAACGAACATATACTAGAAAGTTTAAAGAACTTATTATTACAAAAAGAATTGAACAAAAGTATTCAAAAGATGAAATTATGGAGAGATATTTAAACCAAATCTACTTTGGTGAAGGGGCATGGGGAATCCAACGTGCTGCCCAGACGTACTTTGGAAAGGATGTTAGTGAATTAACTCTTGGGGAATCAGCTATGATAGCGGGATTAATAAAAGCCCCGTCCATTTTGTCTCCATTTAAGGATATGGACCGATCGGTAGAACGAAGAGATCTTGTTTTATCACTTATGGAAGAAGAAGGCTATATTACGGAAGCGGAACGAAACGAGGCAAAAGAACAGACAATCGTTTTAGAAGGAAAAAAAATCGATGGTTATAAAGGGAAATACCCTTATTATGTTGACCATATCATTGCAGAAGCGATTGAACAATATGAACTAACTGAAAACGAGATTCTTTCAGGTGGTCTAAGAATTTATACAGAACTAAATCCAGTCATTCAAAATGCGGCTGAAGAAGTGTATGACGATAATAGCCTATTTCCTGAAAGTACGTCTGATCAGCTGCTTCAAAGTGGGGCAGCCTTTATCGCCCCCGCTACAGGAGGAATCACCGCCCTTGTCGGAGGTAGAGGGGAACATGTGTTTAGAGGCTTTAACCATGCGACTCAATTAGAGCGTCAGCCAGGATCTACAATGAAGCCATTAGCTGCGTATACACCTGCCCTTGAACAAGGATATGACATATTTGATAAACTGCAGGATCGCCCTATCGACATTAATGGATATCAACCATTGAATTATGATAAACGTTTCCGTGGAGAGGTAACGATGTATGATGCCTTGGTTAACTCCTATAATGTGCCTCCTGTATGGCTCCTTCAGAAAATGGGAGTGAAATATGGGGTCAATGCCGTGGAACGCTTTGGTATTTCGTTGGAGGAAGAAGACCAAACAGCTGGTATGACACTTGGCGGCTTACACAAAGGAGTATCACCTTTAGCAATGGCACAGGCTTATTCTACATTTGCCAACAAAGGGGTACGAATCACAGCCCACTCGATTACCCGAATTGAAGATGCAGAAGGAAAAGTGATTGCACAATGGAAAAATCATGCGATCAAGGTGACGGACCCAGAAGTTGCTGAGAAAATGACGTATATGTTAAAAGGAGTCGTTGATGAAGGGACAGGAGAAAATGCGAAGGTAAGTGGTTGGGATATTGCTGGAAAAACAGGAACGACCGAACTACCTTTTGCAAACGATGCTGGAACAAAGGATCACTGGTTTGTCGGGTATTCACCTGAAATGGTGGGAGCGGTATGGATGGGGTACGATCAAACTGACGAAAATCATTATCTAACCACATCAAGTAGTTCTACCGTAACGATTTTATTTAAAGAAATTTTTAGTAGGTCCTCCTCTGTGTTTACTGAAAAGGAATTTGACCTTTCTTCCATTGAAAAAGAGTATCGTGATGTGAGAAAAGAAGAAGAAGAGGACGAAGACGAAAAAGAGGAAGAAGAAGAGGAAGAAGAGGAAGAAAACGAAGACGAAGAGAAGGAGAAAGAAAAAGAGGAAAAAGAAAGAGAGAAGGAACAGAAGGAAAGAGAAAAGGAAAGAGAAAAGGAACAAAAAGAGAGAGAGAAAGAAAAGAATAAAGGTAAGAATGATGATTAGCGTTTATAAAGACAAAGGCATCTACTGCGACATTTTCACAGTAGGTGCCTTTCTTCTTATACTTAAATTTTCACTCCATGACGCTCAAAGGCAGCTGCTTCAAGAACTGAAATTCCTTGGCTTTCAGCGAATGCTGTTAATTTATCAGACACTTGAGGAGCAAACAGCTTGCCAGGGGACGAGTAAGACATTTCTCTCGCACGTGCTGAGTTGCTGCGTGCAAATGGTCCCCAAATGGCAAATGTTTTACCTGGAGATTGAATGTTAACAAATAAGGTCTTGCCATCAGGTGAGAATATTGGTCCTGCTAATTCTGAGCCGCTTAAACGGTTATTGGCAAAAGGATAGATGTTTCCTTCTGGTGTAATCCCCATGATACGGTCGTTTCCGGATCCATCTTCTGCAAACCACAAATCTCCCCAAGGTGTCATGCAGATATTATCTGGTGATTCCATTAGTTCTCGATCGGTTGCTTCATAGAAAAGCTCCAAGGAATTGGTAGCTGGTATGTAGCGGTAAATACGTCCAAGATTTTTCTCGCCAGCAGAGCTGTCATCAAACCAGAACACACCGGCTTGGAAAAATGCTCCTTCTAGCTTTTTAAATTCAATACATCCTTGTGCTTTTGCGTCCTCACGACATAAATCCGGATTCAATTCCTTCCACACAATTCCTATCGTTTGTCCCGTTTTAAAGGTACTTGCTTTTGGAGAAGCGATTTCTTCGATAGCAGCTGCGTATAACTTACCACCTTTTTGCAGGGCACCTGGTTTTTTGCTCGTGTCATTTGGAATGAAACGGTATAAATAACTTGGGCTTGCATCTTCAGTTAAGTATACATAACCAGTTGCTGGATCGATCGCACATGCTTCATGAGAGAAGCGACCCATGTCTTTGATTGGCGTTCTTGACAGTTCATTTTCAGGATCTAATGGATCGACTTCGAATACATAGCCATGCGTGGAGGAACGGGTTTCTTCACAAGTTAACCAAGTTCCCCAAAGAGTTGCACCACCTGCACAATTTCGGATGGTTCCTGAAGAACTAACATATTCTTTTAATACGTTTCTAGCATTATTAATAATCAGTGTCGTTGTACCTCCTACTGCTGCAGAGCTATACGGGTTTGTTCCAATAACCGGATTGGCGGCGCTTGTCCCTAATTCGTGGTTACGCACAAGAACAGTCGTGTTGTTTGGTCCTTCGAAAGCGGCCATTCCATCAAATGCTCCTGGAATCGCTGTTCCGTTAGTCATTGGCTTTCCTTCTTCGGAAATGATCTTATAATGAAAGCCTTGTGGAAGATCAAGAATACCATTTGGATCCGGAACTAATGGTCCGTAGCCTCCAAACCCGCTTGTCGGATTATCGGTAGAATCAGCTAATACCTTTGATCCTAAAGATAAAATTCCAGTGGATCCTAGAGTTAGGGCAAGTGTTCCCACACCTCCAGCTTTTAGAAAATCACGTCGGTTTAATCCGTTTTGAGTTGTTTCTTTTTTCATAAAAAATTCCTCCCTCAAATGGTTAGTTTTCAAAAACTAGTTTTATAGTAAAGGTAGAGGATTAAGTTGAAATGGAGAGCTTGTAAGAATTTTATGAATATTACTAATGAAATGTAAAAGATTTCTTGTTACTTATTTCCTAAAGTGCTGTTGAGAAGAGGTATATTCTATTTTCACTATAATAATTTCTTAACACTTTTTTACAGTAGCTTCATTGGCTTTGGTTTTTTACTCACCTATAATCAAAACTATTAATAAAACAAACTACTAGTGAATAGGGAGGTTTTTCAATTGTTCCAAAATATAGGAGTACCTGGCTTAATCCTTTTGCTTGTGATTGCACTAATTATTTTTGGTCCTTCTAAGCTGCCTGAATTAGGCCGTGCAGTGGGATCAACATTAAAAGAGTTTAAAAAATCCACTCGAGAGTTAGTATCAGATGATGCACCAGTGAAAAAAGAGGAAAAAACAAATTAAAAGGATCTGTAAGATGTAAGTGGTTATTCCTACTTACATCTTATTTTATGGAACGAATAAGAGGGGGCAAACAGATGCACAACAAGGATATCCATTTAGTAGAGCATTTAGAAGAGCTTCGGAAACGACTCATTATCACATTAGGTGCCTTCATGATATTCCTTATGGGCGCTTTTATATTTGTAAAAGACTTATATAATTGGTTAATAAGGGACCTAGATGAGAAGCTTGCCGTACTTGGGCCAAGCGATATTTTGTGGGTGTATATGATGTTATCAGGTGTTTGTGCTTTTGCATGCACCATTCCTGTAGCGGCTTTTCAAGTGTGGAGGTTTGTCACGCCTGCATTACATAAGAAGGAAAGGGATGTAACACTTAGGTTTATCCCTGGCTTTTTTCTATTATTTATTTTAGGAATCAGTTTCGGGTACTTTGTTTTATTTCCTATCGTATTAGGGTTTTTGATGGGACTATCTGAGGGACAATTTCAGACCATGTTTACGGCAGAAAAATACTTTAGCTTCTTAATCAATCTCACATTGCCCTTTGGCTTTCTGTTTGAAATGCCACTCGTCGTCTTGTTTTTAACAAGATTAGGAATTCTCAATCCAATGAGACTAGTAAAAGCGAGAAAGCTCTCGTACTTTGTTCTTATCGTTGTATCGATTCTTATCACACCACCGGACTTTATTTCTGATTTTCTAGTGATCATTCCCTTGCTTACACTTTATGAGGTAAGTTTAACTCTCTCCAAAATCGTTTATAAAAAGAAGCTGAAAGAGGAGGCCAAGGTGGAAGAGGTAGATTTTAGTGAAGTAAGCTAGTGAAGATCAAAGTACAATAATTGAAACTGTAGAAGAGTAATCATCTTGGTGATTGCTCTTTTTTATGTCTGATTCTGTCCCCTCAGTACAAAAACGAAACGAATTTGTTAGCTTTTTTTGTCGGAAAAAGGAATTTGATGTTTTTTATCGAATAATTGATAGAGTAAAAAATTATTATAAGGAAAGTATTTTACAGGGGGACGTGCTCCATGCTTCATGGGATAGAACTCATCTTAAATCAAGTCCTAATGGTGCTTTTTCCTATTTGGACGTACCATTTGTTATTTCAGGAAAAAGGGTCTAGACAAGGGTTTAAACCAACGCTAGTGTTGGTTCTAATCATTTCTCTTTTACTTACCTTAACATTTTCAATTAATTATTATGATACATATTTCTTTGACTTAAAAATGGTCCCGATCATTATTGCTTTTCTATACGGAAGCAATCCATGTGGATTACTGATAATCGGCATTACTGTCGTTTATGAAATATTCATTCATAATGATAACCCAATAATAACTGTGATGAATTTTGGAATCATAAGTGGATTACTCATTCTTGTAACAAAGAAATTTCGTACATATAGTGATTTAAAAAAGATACTTTTAATTAGCACTCTGTATGGACTCATAACGATTACGAGGGGAGTTTTGCTTGTTTATACGAATCACTCTCAGGAAATTGGAATCGTCTTTACTTTCTCATTCATTTCTTGGCTTACTTTGTTGTCGGCTATGTTTATTTTTGAAAATATGAACAAGCAAATGGAATTAGAGTCTAAGGTACAACGGGCAGAAAAATTTGATGTGGTTGGTCAACTTGCAGCGTCTGTAGCGCATGAGGTGAGAAACCCGATGACCGCTGTTCGAGGGTTTTTACAGCTAATGAGTGATGATGATAATTTAACGGAATCTCAAAGAAGGTACATAAATATTTCAATGGAAGAGTTAGATCACTCGCAGGTCATCTTAACGGAGTACCTGTCCTTAGCCAAGCCTGCTACGACCGATCTGAAAATCCTAAACTTAAAGTCGGACTTAGAAAATATTATCGAACTGATGAGGTCATTTACGAACCTTCAAACCATTTCGATCGTTTCTTCAATAGAAGATAGACTTTTGATCAAAGGCGACAGTTCTGAAATCAAGCAAGTTTTTGTGAATCTTCTCAAGAACAGCATAGAAGCGATTGGAGAAAAAGGCGAAATTATGGTTAGTGCCTATCAAAATGGAAAACATGTAATAGTAGAGATAGAAGATAATGGTCAAGGTATGTCAGAAACTCAACTGAAATATCTCGGTACTCCTTTTTATTCGACGAAAGATAAAGGAACAGGAGTAGGACTGTCTCTGTGCTATAAGATCGTACACTCGATGAAGGGTACGATAATGGTGAGAAGTAAACAAGGAAGAGGTACCAGGTTTACGATCCAATTTCAAACGGTTAGTAAATATTTCTCACACAAATAAAAAACCCGAATAGTTCCCACTTATTACTAAGTGGAGAGCTATTCGGGTTTTTAACTAAACGTAAATTTATAACCTTCTCCAACGATAAGCTGTTTTCCAATATGAATAGGTGCGTGATTTTGATCAAAAATCACCGTTTTCATTAAAAACAAAGGCTCACCGGATGGGACTTCTAGCAACTGCGCTTCTTCTTCCAATGCACGGACGATTTCTAGTGTGGTTTCACCTGGATTAGAAGGATGAATATTATGTTTTTCTTTTAGTGTTTGATACAGGGAGCCCTCTAAGTTTTCATTTAATAAGAATTTATATTTGTTATAAGGAAAGTAGTTGTTTTCTAGCATTAACGGATTTTCACCAGCCAATCTCACACGTTGAATATAGATGACCAGATCATCAGGGTCCAACTGAAGTAATTGCATGACACCCGGTTCTGGTTGGAGAATTTCTCGTTTGATCACCTTGCTGCTCGCTTTTAATCCATTTGCTTCACAGGCTGCTGAAAAACTAATGAAGTGGACGATCTTTCTTTCGATTTTCGGTTTGCTAACAAAAGTTCCTTTTCCTTGTTTTTTAATCAAGTAACCTTCTTCAACTAATTCGGTAATCGCTTTTCTAACGGTGACTCTACTAATATCATATTTCTCGCTCAATTCCACTTCTGTGGGGATTTTTTCTCCAGATTTCAGCTTCTTATTTACAATTTCACTACGAATCGATTCTTTTAATTGTAGGTAAAGAGGAATCTTGTTCTCCTGGCTAAGCATTTATATCACCTTCTTTTAAATATGTATACGCTGTCTTTGTAAAACGTATTGTATCATCTTACCAAACGAAGTGCCAATCATTTAACCTTTTAAAAGTGAAGATTTCAGAAAATACTAAAAAGTATTGACGAGTGTTCTTTTTGTATAGTATATTTTCATAAAACGTTTTAATACGTTTTGTTTCACATAATAGATTCATTGGTTTTGATTTTACCATAAAAAGGGAGGAGTGAACCGATTATGGATTTGGATTTTACTCAAATAGGACCATCAATTCCATACATCTTAGAAGGGTTACGGATTACGATTCAAATTGTATTAGCTGCTGCTCTCCTTGGTTTTACACTAGGGATTATCCTTACTTTATTTAAAATTAGTAAGTATCGGCTGTTACGATGGTTTGCCGATGGTTATACCTCTGTATTTAGAGGAACACCGATGGTTTTACAATTATTGATTATTTATTACGGATTGCCTCAGATCATCGGGTTCGAAATCACGGCATTTCCTGCAGCAGTCATTGCATTTGGAATGAACTCAGCCGCTTATATTTCTGAAATTATTCGTGCTGGTATTCTAGCTGTTGACAAAGGACAAAGTGAGGCATCACTTGCACTTGGTATTCCATACCGCCCCATGATGAAGGATATCATCCTCCCGCAGGCAATGAAGAACATCTTGCCCGCTCTTATGAATGAATTCATTACTCTTACGAAGGAATCAGCAGTCGTAACGGTGATTGGTGCGATGGATGTGATGAGACGAGCATATATCGTTGGTGGTCAAACCTATCGTTATTTTGAGCCACTTCTGATCGCGGGTATCATTTATTACATATTGGTCATGGTTCTTACGATTCTTGGAAAAGCGATCGAGAGGAGAATGAGAAAAAGTGATTAAGATAACGAACCTCGAAAAATCGTTTGGAAGCAATACCGTTTTAAAGGGGATATCAACAGAAATTAAAGAAGGAGAAGTTGTAGCCATTATTGGACCCTCTGGATCTGGAAAGTCGACGTTTCTTCGATGTATGAATTTATTAGAAACGCCAACTAAAGGAGAGATCTGGTACCGACAAATAGAGGTGACCAATCCAAAAGTAGATCTTATGAGTGTCAGACAGAACATTGGCATGGTCTTTCAGCATTTTCATTTGTTTCCACATAAAACGGTTTTAGAAAATCTAACGTATGCGCCAATGAAAGTAAAAGGGCTGTCTAAGGAAGAGGCTGATAAGATTGGGTTAAACCTACTTAGTAAAGTAGGCTTAGCGGAAAAAGCAGCCGAATATCCGAATCGACTATCTGGTGGTCAAAAGCAAAGGGTGGCTATCGCAAGAGCATTAGCCATGTCACCAGAAGTCATGCTTTTTGATGAACCCACTTCGGCATTAGATCCAGAGATGGTGAAGGAAGTGCTGGATGTGATGAAATCCCTTGTACAAACAGGGATGACCATGGCAATCGTCACCCATGAAATGGGATTTGCACGTGAGGTAGCGGATCGAGTGTTATTTTTGGATGATGGTAGATTAGTAGAAGATTCACCACCAGCACAGTTTTTCTCCTCGCCAAGAAGTAGTCGAGCAAAGGAATTTTTAGAAAAAATGCTATAAAAATATTCGTCCTGTACTTCTTCAGTAGAGGATGAATGTTAACTATAAAAAGATACGTTTTAATACGTATTAAATGAACAAAAGGAGAGGACATAATGAATATTCAAGAAATCGTGAAGCAAATTCATTCAGCAAAACAAGAGGGGATTAAGGAAGTCTATTTAGTTGCTTGTGGCGGATCACTGGTCGATATGTATGCATCTAAATACTTGCTAGAAAGTGAAGCAAGAGAGTTACGCGTGGGATTTTATACGAGCAATGAGTTTGTTCATGCATTACCGAAAGCCTTAGGTGAAAGTTCCGTAACAATTGTTTGTTCACACGGTGGTAATACACCGGAATCTGTTGAGGCAGCTAGACTTGCAAGAGCGCATGGCTCCACAACTATCACATTAACACATAATGAACAGGCAAATCTTATTCAACATGCGGACCATAATATTTTATATATGTGGGGAGCCGAATCAAATGTGAAAAACAACCCAATGGCCATCATCTTGCACATTACTTTTGAGATTTTGCATGTGACTGAAGGATTTGACTACTATGACAAGGTTCTAGAAGGGTTAGAGCGAATCAATGGCATTATTGAAAAAGCGAAGGTGCTTGTGGCGGATCGTGCAAAAGCATTTGCTGAAAGATATGAGCGTGAGGACTTATTTTATGTAATGAGTAGCGGTGCCTCCTACGGTCATGCGTATGGATTTTCAATTTGTTCGTTAATGGAGATGCAATGGGTAAATGCTTCCGCCATTCATTCAGGTGAATACTTCCATGGCCCATTTGAGGTAACCGATAAAGACACACCATATATCCTTTTAGTCAATGAAGGAAGAACGAGACCCCTTGATGAACGAGCGCTAAAATTTTTGAACACATACGCTGAAAAGGTAGAAGTCATTGATAGCAAGGAACTAGGAATTAGTACAATAGATGATACGGTTGTTGAATACTTCAACCCGATTCTTTTTTACAGTATTTTAGATGTATATCGTACAGAGCTTTCGTACATTCGCAAGCATCCATTAGAAACAAGAAGATATATGGGGAAAGTCGCTTATTAAAAAAATAGAGAAGAGGGGTTTATCAATGAAAAAGTTCTTTTCAGTATTTATGTTGGTTACGTTAGTGATGAGTGTATTAGTTGCATGTGGAACCTCCAATCTTTCAACGTCTGGAAGTGAGGAGCAGACAGAAACAGAATCGAAAAAAGTGCTAGTGATGGGAACGTCGGCTGATTTTCCGCCATTTGAATACATCGATACAGCAAAAAGTGAGGAGATCATTGGGTTTGACGTGGACATTATTCATGCTCTAGCCGACAAACTGGGGTATGAAGTCGAGATTAGAGACATGGATTTTAGCGGGTTAATTGCTGCGTTACAGGCTGGGAAGGTTGATTTCGTCATGTCTGGAATGGCACCAACCGAAGAGCGAAAGCAAAATGTTGACTTTACAGACAGCTATTATCGTTCCGATTTGGTTTTATTATTTGAAGAAGATAGTAAGATCACAAGTACAGACGACTTGAGTGGGAAGGTATTGGGCGCTCAAGTGAATTCCTTCCAGGAGGAAGTAGCCAAAGAGCTAAATGGCACGGTGGATTTTACCCTTGAAACACGTGACCGCACACCTGACTTAATACAAGAACTAAAATCAAAGCGATTTGACGCAGTAATCATGGAAGAAGCTGTAGCAATTGGCTATATGAGCACGAATGAAAATCTCAAAACTATTTCAGTTCCAAATGGAGAAACACCTGGTACAGCCATTGCTTTTCCAAAGGGCAGCGAGCTAACAGAAGAATTTAACACTGCATTAAAGGAAATGATGGATAGCGGAGAAATTGATGAATTGGTTGTGAAATGGTTTGTTGAATAGTAGGTGAAAAAAGACTGACTTCAAAAGTGGGTACAATCTTGCTTCTGAGGTCAGTTTTTTTATTAACTATAATTATATTATGTAAACTAACTGCACGAAGGGACGAATCTTTATATCTTTCGTCCCTTGTAAATGCTACTTTCTAAATTCATTCAATCTTTCAAATGTTTCAAGCAAGAAATCATAAAACAATGCTTCGGTGGGGAGTAATTTCCGTTGAGTGGGATAAATCACTCCGACTGTTCGGGTTACACTTGTATCTGATAAGGGTATCATAACGGTGGATCGCGGGGTGTTATCCACCAATGTCATTTCTGGCATTAAGGCGACACCTAATCCAGCAGAAACCAACCCTTTTAATGCATCAATATCCTTTCCTTCGAACGCAATTTTGGGAGAAAAACCTGCATCATGACAGGCTTGAACCACTTGTTCGCGAAAGATAAACCCTTCAGGTAAGACACAGAAGGAGTCATCCTTTAAGTCACGCAGGCGAATGGACTCTCGGTCTGAAAGTGGATGGTGAAGAGGGATGAGGGCAACGATATTTTCTGTGAAAAGAATGTCTCCTTTGATTTTGTTCTCCTTCTCCTGATTGGGCATGGGAGCAATCATGGCTAAGTTGTACTCCCCATTTACGACACCATCGATTAAGTCAGAATAAAGGGCATTGCTCATATGAAACTTAGCCTCAGGGTATCTATTGCGGAATGCATAGATAATGGAAGGCAAGGTATGAGCAGCCATACTAATCGGAAACGCGATTCGAACGGTTCCTTTTTCCGGATTAAGATATTCTTCCACTTCTCGCTTTGCATCCTCCATCATGTTCCACACTTGCTTCATTCGTTCGTAAAAGATTCTACCTAAAGGGGTTAGCCGTACACTTCTACCTTCACGAATAAATAATTCGACCCCTAATTCGTCTTCTAAATTAAATATTTGTCTGCTAACCGAAGACTGGGCAACATGCAAAGCATCTGCTGCTTCTGTTACATGCTCTCTTTTTGCTACTTCTAAGAAATATTGAATTTGCCTTGTTTCCATTTTTACCCGCTCCTGATTCATGCGTTTTACGCATGGATTTCATCGAATTTTGATATTGGAACTATTAATTACAAAATTATAAAATGAAAACACATTTAAGAAAAGATAATATTCTTAACTTTATAATAGATTAGGGGCGAAATTTTTATGAAAGTGTTAGAAAAAGTAGAAGAGAGCCAAATGCAAATGGTAAAAGAGTATGTAAACCGTTTATTTACAAAGGTTCAAGAGAATAATCCAAATGAAGGAGAGTTCCAGCAGGCAGTAAAAGAAGTGCTGGAATCATTAGTACCTGTTCTTGTGAAAAATCCGATTTATATCAAACAAGCAGTTTTAGAAAGAATGATTGAACCTGAGCGCTTGATTTCATTCCGAGTGCCATGGGTAGATGACAATGGAAATGTAAAAGTCAATCGCGGGTATCGTGTTCAGTTTAATAGTGCCATTGGACCTTATAAAGGAGGACTTAGATTTCACCCTTTTGTGAACGCAAGCATTATTAAATTCCTTGGCTTTGAGCAAATCTTTAAGAACTCTTTAACAGGGCAGCCAATCGGTGGTGGTAAAGGTGGGTCTGATTTTGATCCAAAAGGAAAATCGGATTTTGAAATTATGCGTTTTTGTCAGAGCTTTATGACAGAGCTAAGTAAATATATCGGTCCAGACACAGATGTTCCGGCTGGAGATATCGGGGTAGGAGCGAGAGAGATCGGTTATATGTTCGGACAATATAAGAAACTAAGAGGCGCTTATGAGGCCGGTGTATTAACGGGAAAAGGAATTGGATATGGAGGAAGCTTAGGTCGAAAAGAAGCAACTGGTTATGGTACGGTTTACTTTGTAGATGAAATGTTAAAAAGTAAGGGCTTCAGCTTTGATGGTAGTACGGTGGTAGTATCTGGATCAGGCAATGTTTCCATTTATGCGATGGAAAAAGCGATCCAATTTGGTGCAAAAGTGGTCGCATGTAGTGATTCATCAGGCTATGTTTACGACCCAAATGGAATTCATTTAGATACCGTAAAACGCTTAAAAGAAGTAGAAAATAAAAGGATTTCTGAATATGTGAAGGAACATTCTGGTGCAATCTATCAAGAAGGTTGTTTAGGTATTTGGACCATTCCGTGCGATATTGCATTGCCATGTGCGACTCAAAATGAATTAAATAAAGAAGCAGCAGAATTGCTAGTTTCGAATGGAGTAAAAGCGGTAGGTGAGGGAGCAAACATGCCTTCCACATTAGAAGCCGTTGAAATTTTTAGCGAGAATCAAGTATTATTTGCTCCTGCTAAAGCAGCCAATGCTGGTGGAGTGGCTGTGTCGGCATTAGAAATGGCACAAAATAGTGCTAGATTAGCTTGGACACAAGAAGAAGTGGATCTCAAATTACAACAGATCATGAAAGATATTTATACTAAGAGTCAGAAGGCAGCAGAAGAATATGATGCTCCAGGGAATCTGGTAGTCGGTGCGAATATCGCGGGGTTTGTAAAAGTAGCGGATGCGATGATCGCACAGGGAGTTATCTAACTATTATAGACAAAAGGTCACTATTTGGTGGCCTTTTTCTGTTTTAAGAGATGGAAAAAGAATATTCTTAGCATATGCAAAATATATAAGAAGTAATAGAAAAATGGATCCTTAAGGTGCTGATTCTTTGTATAGAAATAAAAATGTTAATTTAATCATTATTTTGCTGTTTTGCTTATTTATCGTTCTCTTAGTTCATGTAATTCTTCATGTTAAAGTTTATATAATTTACAGCGCTAGTATTGGTTCTATTTTCATGATTGGACTTGTCATTTTTCTTATGGTTTTACTTTATTTAAGAGGATAATAGAACGAAGAAAACTCGCTGACTATGAGCGAGTTTTTTGCGTCTTCCTATTCTTCATATTTCAATCCGTACCCAAACGCGCCTTCTACCATGCAGGTTGATGCGGCAAACTCGGCTGCTTTACTTAAGGATTGTTGGATTAATACTTCCTCTTCTAAATTCGCCGAATGACCAACATAGTTTAACAAAAACGCCGTAATAAATGAATCTCCCGCACCCAATGTATCAACCGCTTCTACAAGCTTTGGAGCTTGAGCATAAAAGCTTGTCCCGTTATATAAAAGTGCTCCCTTTGAGCCAAGTGTACCAACAACCATTTGACTTCCAAGTGAGTGTACTTTTTTTAGCAGTTCCTTCACTTCGATTTCTTCGAGATGGCTGCATGATAGAAAGCTATAATTTACAAACGGGGCAACTTGCTCGATGTATTCGTCTGTAAAATCATCGGAAAAATCAAAAGAGATTGGAACGCCAGTTGATTTTATTTTTGGTAACTCATTTTCTATGTAGCTATATTTACTGGAATGAAGGAGCTGAAAGCTTTTAATATATTCTAGGTTCTCAGCTGATAAATGATAATTGCTTGTATTGCTGATGCCACCTTTATTACTACGAAGGAAAACACGATCTCCATCTACAAGGTCAACCATGGCATAACCATTTTCACCTTCTAATACCTTACAATGAGAAATGTCGACGCCGATTTTTTTCAACGTGTCTTGGTTATGCGCAGCCGCCAAATCTGTGCCGAATATGCCCATAAAAGAAGAATCGCTTCCCAGCTGTTTCGCATAAACTGTAAAATTTAATGTGTTGCCACCAGGATACATTGTTTGTATATCAACATACTTATCTACAACATTATCTCCAAAACCAATGACTTTCATTATAGTAACCCCCTGAGACACAATATAAAGAAACGTTATAAAACGTATTATATTACATTTGAACAGAAATTTCAGTAAATTTAAGATAGAAATTTCTTAATATATAAAAAGAGGGACTCACTGGTTGGTAAGCCCCTTTGTTATGCGTGAAAAACAAATCGGCAGTGGTCATCTCCATCTGTTTTGCAGCAAATTCGATCTACTTGTTCGGTACCTACCACGTTTTTGAACATGTCTGTTTCACATCGGCAAGCGATTTTAAATTCTTTGGCTACCGCATAGATTGGACAGTTATACTCAATCATTTCATAGGAATGTTCGTCCACTTGGTTTACTTCGGTCATATAGCCTTTGTCATTTTGTAGCGATGCGAGCTCTTTTATTTTTTCAGACAAATTCTTTTTATCTTGAATTTTTAATTTATATTCATCAGTAATTCGTTTTTCTCTTTTATCAAATAAGAGTTGAATCGTTTCTTCCCCGTGGAGTTCTTGGATATCTCGAAGAAACTCGACACTAATGCTTTCATAATTTTTCGGAAAAAGCTGTTCTCCTTTTTCCGTTAAGGAGTACATTTGGAGGGGACGGCCCATGGGCTGCTTGACCTCTATCGAGCGGATCAGATGATCTTTTTCAAGAATATTTAAGTGCTTTCTGACAGCCATATGGGTAATGTTTAACCGTTCGGTCAGCTCATTAACAGCCAGTGACACTTCCTTCTTCAGCAAATCCAATATCTGTTCTCTGGTGTTTTTACTCATAGACTGCAACACCTCAATTCTATCTTAATATAAGACTTATTATACTATATAGTATAAATAATGAAAAGAAACGCTTCTGTTTTAAAAAATATAAGAAAAAAGATGAAGCAAATACATTGAATAATTTGAAAGATTGAGGTAAATTTAAAATATACTTTTTAAACCATAAAGTATAAAAAAGAACAATTAAAGGGGATTGTTATGATGACAACTTACACATTACCAACATTAGCTTACGATTTTAATGCATTAGAGCCTCACATTGACCAGCAAACAATGGAAATTCATTACGGAAAGCATCACCAAACGTATGTAAATAACTTAAATGCTGCACTTGAAGGAAAAGCTGAACTTCAAGGAAAAGATTTAGAAAGCTTGTTGAAAAATTTAAATGAATTGCCTGAAGCGATTCAAGGAGCAGTTAGAAATAATGGTGGAGGACATTTAAACCACACATTATTCTGGGAAGTTATTGCGCCAGCAGGGAATGTTGCACCAAGCAGTGAATTAGGAGCAGCGATTGAAAAAGCATTTGGTAGCTTCGACAACTTTAAAGCAGAATTTACAAAAGCGGCACTTACTCGTTTTGGATCCGGTTGGGCTTGGCTGGTTGTAAACGAACAAGGCGCTCTTGAAGTAACAAGTACACCTAATCAAGACAACCCAATTATGGAAGGCAAAGTGGCGATCCTTGGCCTTGATGTGTGGGAGCATGCGTATTACTTAAATTATCAAAACAGAAGACCAGATTATATTGAAAGCTTCTTCAAGATTATTAACTGGGATGCGGTTTCTAGCAAGTTTGAGCAGGCAAGTAAGTAAATAAGAACGTAGGAAAAGGGACAATAAAAATTATTGTCCCTTTTTAACCATGTCCGCAATGGATACCACACGTCGCGCTTGGTGTACGATGGCTTTTTTAAAGGTTTCTTTGTCCCCAACGATTTCATTGTTTTGGTCTACTGATACACTTGTTCCATAAGGGTTTCCGCCAGCGGCAAATAGTGACGCGTCCGTATAACCTGGAGCTACAACGATCGCACCCCAATGATACATAGATGTATAAAGACTAAGGATGGTTGCCTCTTGACCGCCATGGGAATTTTGCGCCGAAGTCATCGCACTTACGACTTTATTGACTGTTTTTCCATGGAACCAAATTCCACCAGTGGTATCCAAAAATTGCTTCATTTGTGCGGCCATATTTCCAAAACGAGTAGGCGTACTAAAAATAATGGCATCAGAATTTTCGATATCAGCAGGTGTAATAACAGGAATATCTTTTGTAGCTTCTACATGTGCTTTCCAGGCAGGGTTCCCATCAATCACAGTTTGTGGGGCCGTCTCTTGTACTTTGTAAATGGTCACATCCGCACCAGCCTCCAATGCCCCATCAGCAGCCCACTTTGCTAATTGATAGTTCGTACCGGTAGAGCTGTAGTAAACAATCGCTAATTTTACAGTCATGATTCATCCACCCTTTATATTAATAGCTAATACAAAGCTACTATTCCCATTGGTCAGAGTGTTTATACCAATCCTTTCCTTTAGTTCCTCCAGGACAAACTCAGCTTATTAAATATTTTTTGTTTTGATGGAAAAGAATATGAAAAGTGAGGTGTGATATGAGAAACTTTTCTTTATATATCATAATAGGAATTCTTACTTTTCTTTTCATTCTTCCTGTAGAATCTAAAGCAAATGTAATGAAGTTTGATGATGATGACCTTCCCATTAGCTTTGAA
The DNA here is from genome assembly GCF_050586445.1 of Bacillus coreaensis. Lineage (NCBI taxonomy): Bacteria > Bacillati > Bacillota > Bacilli > Caryophanales > Bacillaceae > Bacillus > Bacillus coreaensis. The sequence goes on along the minus strand of NZ_JBOCCY010000017.1, from coordinate 13,436 downwards.
ATTGAAATCCTACCCTGGGAAACGGCTAAAGATCTCCTTCCGAAGTGGAAGAAATTCACAGTGATTGATGTTGAAACAGGAAAACAATTCAAGGTTCAAAGACGAGCGGGGAGCAGACATGCAGATGTTCAGCCTTTAACGACAAAAGACACGAAGATCATGAAGAAAATCTATGATGGAAAATGGAGTTGGAAAAGAAGAGCGATTATCGTGAAGGTGGGAGACCAATTTATTGCGGCTTCTATGCATGGAATGCCTCACGGAGCAGGAGCACTCCAAAATGGTTTTCCGGGCCATTTTTGCATCCACTTTTTTGGAAGTACCACCCATCGCTCAGGAAAAATGGATAAACTCCATCATTTAATGATTTTAAAAGCCGGGGGAAAAGAAGAAGAGTACTTACATACCGTTGATCCGTATGAAATGATTGAGTTTTTTGTTACAGGCATAAATTATCAAGATCCTCATTTACTAAAAGTAACTAGTATTGAGAATCAAGATCCTAAAAAATTAAAGAAATGGACAAAGACATTTACTTACTTCCGAATTACATCTATGTCCTATCTACCAGTGGAAGATCTAGAAGGTCAGCTAGTTTTAGAAGTTCCAGTAGAAGCCAAATATCACACCGATAAAAGCGGGAAAGTAACAAAGAACATGACATTTATTTTAAGAAAAAATAGTCTATTGGATCGGTGGAAAATTGACATGGAGCATTTTTTAAATCAATTACAGGGAAATATTTGAAAACCTATATGATTAGGTTTTCTTTTTTTGCTATACTAAAAAACAAAACAATTTAAAATTGTAGTATAGTTTTGATAATAAGGAGACAACTTGAAATGAAATTACAGGCATCAGCTAAGATGGACAAACTAACAACATCCATTTTTTTGGACTTAGCCAATCGAAAAAGTGAACTTATGAATCAGGGATTGGATGTAATAGATTTAAGTGTAGGTAGTCCCGATTTACCTCCATCGTCATTAGTTATGGATACGATTAGTGCATACAGTAAAGATCCTGCAAATTATGGATATACGTTAACAGGGACGGCTGAGTTTAGTGAAGCGGTTTGCTATTTTTATAAAACACGTTATGGAGTGGAACTTAACCCGAAGAATGAGGTTCTACAGCTTATGGGTTCGCAGGATGGACTATCACACTTGGCAACGGCCATGGTGAACCCAGGTGAATATGTACTTGTGCCTGACCCAGGATATCCGATTTACGAGGCGAGTGTCACGATTGCGGGGGGAATCGTATATCCGATGCCATTATTTGAAGAAAATGATTTCCTGCCCATTTTAGAGGACATTCCTGAAGAAGTTTTAGTTAAAACAAAAATGATGATCTTGAGTTATCCAGGAAATCCAGTGACTGCCATTGCAGATAGAACCTTTTTTGAAAAGTTAGTAATTTTTGCAAAGAAGCATAACATTCTAGTGGTACACGATTTCGCTTATTCGGAACTTATTTTTGATGATCATCCTCAATTGAGCTTTATGTCTATTGAAGGGGCTAAGGAAGTCGGTATTGAGTTCAATTCTTTATCAAAAACCTTTAATATGGCGGGCTGCCGAATTGGATATGTGGTCGGAAATCCTCAAGCATTACAAATACTAGCTTCTCTAAAGTCACATATGGATTACGGAGTGTTTTTACCGATTCAAAAAGCAGCAGTAGCCGTGTTAACTTCCGATTTTTTGATGCTTGCTGAACAGAAAAAAATATACGAAGACCGAAGAAATACATTAATTAACGGACTTAATCAGGGCGGTTGGGAAGTAAAAACTACCCCGGCAACGATGTTCATTTGGACAAAGATTCCTCCAGGCTGGACCTCTCGTCAATTTGCTTTTGAATTACTTGAACACGCTGGTGTGGCAGTTGTACCAGGTGACGCATTTGGTGCAGGGGGAGAAGGATACGTGCGAATCGCATTAGTACAGCCTTCCGAAAGATTAGCAGTAGCTGCAGAGCGCATTCAGAAGTTTTTACATACCTATCGACCAGAAACCAATTAATATAAATCCCTTTCATAGTAGGAACTTTACTACTTTGATAGGGATTTTTTTTGTGTCTGAAAAGGGATATGTACGAGTTTTTATCATTAGGAGAAAAAAATTTTAACTTGTTTGTGGGTAATTGTAAGAGTTGTAGTAAACAAAAAAGAGGAAGTGTCCTGGCGGCTCGGCTACCATAGCGATTGCGTTAGGTCCGTGGCTTTGCGTCTCTTATTTTCATAAGGTTTGCCTTTGCAGGAGGGTGGTTATTTGATCTGTTCGGTGGCTAATTCAATGACAGAACGTAAAAGTTCAATGTCCATCCATATTTGCTCTCTTATTGCATCATTTGTACATTTCGTTTGTTCATATTGTAAAAGCTCTAATTCTTTTTTGAAATAAATTACATCAAGTGCATCTTGAAGACTTTGCTTGGAAATAAGATCATGCTGTGAATAGGTCAACCTTCGTATCGCCTCATTTTTTAAAAATTGGATAAAATCTCCTTCTAAGTTAAACTTTATGGCTCGAATAATGGTAGTAGATAATTGTTCATCTTCTAGTCTTTGTAGCGAATTCATACGAAAATCCTTTCTTACATTCTACTTAAATTAGTATATATAGGTTAAGTTCAATAGTCCAAAGGTAACTGCATACACCATAAGATATTTTTCGACAAAATTCGTAATATCTGATTATTTGTGTGCTGACGTATATCAATACCCGCTATGGAAGAGATGTAGTCATAAAAAAGCAAAAAAATTGTAGGGAAATTATGGTTGGAGTAAAATGGGTATTGTGTTATGGGATATTTTCACAAAGGGAGGAATGTATATGGCGGAATTACAATCAAAACAAGTTCGTCAAGCTGAGTATAACATTGATCCAATCTACTTAAATCGGTGGTCCCCTCGTTCGTTTTTAGAAAAGGAAGTATCTGAGGACGTTCTTATGAGTGTATTAGAAGCAGCACATTGGGCTCCGTCTGCAAATAACTCTCAGCCTTGGAGATTTGTGATTGCACGTTCACAAGAGGATCGTGAAAAATTCCATTCTTTTATCAAGGAAGGAAATCGTAAATGGTGTGAAAAGGCTCCTGTTTTTGTGGCGATTTTGTCGGATAAAAATTTCGGATATCATGCATTTGATTCTGGCTCGGCTTGGGGGTATTTAGCACTACAGGCAAGTCAAAAAGGGTTGATCACTCACCCGATGGCTGGATTTTATCAAGATCAAGCTCGAGAAGCACTAAATGTCCCGGATGACTTCGACATTCAAGTGATTGTCGCAATGGGATATCAGGGTGAGAAAGAAGCCCTACCAGCAGAATTACAAGACCGTGAGCATCCATCGGGCAGACGGCCTCTTAAAGAGTTAATATTTGAAGGTGAATATAAGTAGATAAGTAGTTGAGCAAATCACTGTGTGGTTTGCTTTTTTTGCTTTTGGTGGGTAGGTGAACAAAACAATTGGGCGTACTTAGTGCTTGTGGATTCCAGGAGGGGACAAAGTTGGGGTTTAGGACCCGTGATTTCCAGGAATTAAAGAACTAAACATCGGACCTATCCCCACAATACCAACGCCATTCAAAGCAAAGCCTCAGCCAACAATGTATACGTCTCCATTTTATCTTGAAAGTCATATACATTATTAATAATCATAAACTCATCTGTACGATACCGTTCGCTAAATCTGAGAATGTCCTCTTTCACCTTCTGTGGTGTACCTATGATCATGCGTTTGCGGTTTTCTTGGATTTTTACTATGTCAGCACTTGTTAGTGGAATTCTTTTTGCCTCTTCTACAGACATAATCCGAGTATCCAGTCCTTTTTCGATAGCTAAAAGCCACATGTCCTGGCTCAAAGCCAATTCTTCTGCTTTTGCCTGTGAGGTTGCACATACCACGAATACGCAAACATTCGCTTGTGGCTTTGGTAGCAGGGGGGAGGGGTGGAAGTTTTCATAATAATAGTCCAAAGCCCGTTGTCCATTTGCCGGAGTAATAAAATGTCCATACGTAAAGGCTGTCCCATATTCTGCAGCCAACCTTGCACCTCGATGTGTGATACCAAGCATCCAGATGTGGGGGGAACTCGAAGAAACAGGGTAGGCTTTTACCAACTCATAAGGATGGTCGGCAGGTAAGTCATTACTTAGAAAGGCTTGCAAATCTCTCACTTGCCGTGGGAATTCATTTAGACTTTTTCTTGATCCATCTGTTAATGCTATTCTGGTGGTTGCCGCACCTCCTGGAGAGCGGCCAATTCCTAGATCGATTCGGTTGGGAAATAGAGCTTCTAATACTTTAAAGTTTTCGGCAATTTTATATGGACTGTATTGTGGGAGTAAAACACCGCCAGATCCCACTCGGATTTTTTTCGTGCTTGATGCAACATGAGAAATTAGTACTTCCGGAGAAGAGCCTGCGATTCCGTTTGAATTATGATGTTCAGCAACCCAAAAGCGAGTGTATCCTAATTCCTCTGATAATTGCGCGAGTTTCACGGTGTTTTGTAGTGCAGTCGAGGCGGTTGCTCCTTTACTGATAACTGATTGATCAAGAACACTAAGTTTCAAGACATACCCTCCAACTAAAAAATTAATAGACATTTCCACTTTAATTTATGTGTTTCTATGAAGCAAGAAAAGTAACCTATCTATTACTTTAGGTGGTCTCCAGTTATGCTTTTATGATTGTAGTAAAATGAAATTGTATCAGAATTGTTCTATAATGAGATAAAAATCAATGTAACAAAAAAGGAAGATTCTTTAATGAAAAAATACGAAAACCAAATACCAACCTTTATGAATATGAATCTAAAGTCGATGATCAGCATGATGAAGGATTCTGTAACTACTAGAAGCATTCGAAGGCCAAGCATTCCCATCCAGGTAGAAAATTTTGTAGAGGGAACTACTTCTCATTCAAGGGTTACCTGGTTCGGACACTCGGCTTTTCTTCTTGAGCTTGAAGGGAAAAGACTCTTCTTTGATCCGATGCTTGGTAACCGTCCGTCACCGGTTTCATGGGCTGGTACGAAACGCTTTAGCACAAACTTGCCGATTGAACCTGAAGAGCTTTTCCATATTGATGCAATAGTGATCTCCCATGATCATTATGATCATCTGGATTATTCATCTATTCGTAGATTAAAGGATAAAACAGAAAGATTTATTGTACCGTTAGGGGTACGACGATATTTAGTCAATTGGGGTGTTCCTTCAGAAAAAATTACTGAGCATGCTTGGGGCGACGAAGTCCAGCTTGAGGATCTCACCCTAGCTTGTGTGCCTGCTAGACATTTTTCCGGAAGAGGTTTATTTAATCGAAATTCTACCTTGTGGTGTTCATGGGTAATAGCAGGACGTGAAACAAAGGTATACTACAGTGGCGACAGCGGTTATGGTCCACATTTCAAGGAAATCGGTGATACCTACGGACCTTTTGACGTAACTTTAATGGAATGCGGTCAATATGATGAGCGATGGTCCCATATCCATATGCTACCGGAAGAAACGGTACAAGCCCATCTTGATGTTCGCGGTGATTTGTTAATACCTGTTCATTGGGGAGCCTTTACCCTTGCTTTCCATTCGTGGATTGATCCAGTAGAACGAGTAACAAAAGCGGCAGCTCTGCATCAGGTATCCATTTCTACGCCGAAAATCGGGGAAACCGTTTGCATTGGTATGGATGATTGTCCGAAAACTCCTTGGTGGAGGGAAATTTGGAAGAAGTAGACGTAAGTTTGCTTCTTTTTTAGTGCAATCCTTTATTGTAACCGATCTATTTGACCCTCGTGGACGAGGAGAACTTCATCCAAGCATAATATTTCGAGATTTCCATTTCCATAATCAAATACCACATTACACTTTAGACCTTTATAAAGGACTATTTCATAAATCAATTTCCACACACCTTTCAACGTATTATTTTTCAACACAAAATCTATTTTAACAACATCAGTCTGTAAATAAAACCATTTATTACCAACATTTTTAGTCAAGTTACAACAAATTTCAACGATTCTTTGTCGACACTCGTTCGTCTACCTTCTTTTATCCTTTTTTATAAACAAGACTTTTGGTGTATTCAAATCTCTTGATGATGCGAGTAATATATGAGGATGTATGTTGTGAATTACAAAGAGAGAAGGTAAGTAAGATGGATTTTTTTTCATTCCAACTCGACTATGATATGTTAAAAGATTTAGGGATCTCTATAGGAATCTTGCTTTTGTTTATTCTATTTAGAAACCTATTTACGAAGTATGTATTTCAGTTGATATTAAAATTGTCTAGAAAAACACCCACTGATTTTTTTACGCAAATTTGCTTAAGTTTTGAACGCCCGATCGGCTGGTTGTTTATTATTATCGGTTTATATGTATCGATGGATTATTTCCCGTTTATCGAACAGCACAATGCACTATTTTTAAAATTTCTACGATCCATGGTGATTGTAACCATTACGTGGGGATTATTTAATCTTTCTTCACCAACTACTGGAATTATCATGAGTGTGAATCAAAAGATTAATAATAAGATAGATTTAATTTTGATTCCTTTTATCTCAAGGACGATTCGAGTGATCCTTGTTGCCATCAGTATAAGCATTATTGGTCAGGAGTTTGATTATGACGTTAATGGCTTGGTTGCTGGACTAGGACTGGGCGGTCTTGCCTTTGCACTCGCTGCCAAAGAAGCGGTTGGCAACTTGATTGGTGGTATCGTTATAGTAACCGAAAAACCTTTTTCGATTGGAGATTGGATTTTAACTCCTAGCGTTGAGGGAACGGTAGAGGATATTAATTTCCGAAGCACGAAGGTACGAACGTTTAGCCAGGCTTTAGTAACGGTTCCGAATTCAACTCTAGCGAACGAACCAATTACAAACTGGAGTCGTATGGGGAAAAGACGAATTACATTTCACTTAGGATTAAACTATAAATCTACTAAAGATCAAATTCAAAGAGTCGTTCAGCGGGTGGAGCATCTGCTGCGAAATCATGAGGACGTTCATCCGGATACGATTATGGTGGCATTCGATCAGTATAATGATAGTAGCCTTGATATCCTCTTATACTTTTTCACGAACACAACCGTTTGGGGAGAACATGTGAAAATTAAACATGAAATCAACATAGCGATTATGGCGATTTTAGAAGAAGAGGGTGTCGAAGTGGCATTCCCAAGTAGAACGATTTACGTATCACAGGAATCGAGTGATATGCTTCAAACCATGGGTTCTTTTGATTGACCTGTTAAGAGACCTACCGTTTATTTTAGCGGTGGGCTCTTTTTTTTATAGCGCACAATCCACATAGAAGGATTCTATCTGCTGGATGTTGAAATAATTTATATTGCCCTATAGACAAGGAGACTACGAATGTGAAGAAAGAATTACGTTATATTGGGGAAAAGATTGTAAAAAATGAGGATATATTAGCTACCAGAATATCGGAGTTAATCGATTCAGATTATTCATCAAGTCTGAGTAAGGCTGGGGCCCCTGACCAAGAGCTACATGCTTACAGAGCAGAACTCGTCAGATACTTTGGACAGGCATTATACGAGGAAAAGGAAGTCATTCTTGAACATGTGATTGGTTGGGGGAAAAAGTCCGCTATATTTGCGATGAAATATCAGGTGTCACTAAGCAATGCCTTACGCGCAGTGAGCTTTTACCGAACCATTCTATGGGATGTATTTACCGACGAATTGGCGGAAAAACAATTTGCGGCCATTACGATGCTTGATGTGTCTAAAATCATTGATCCTTTAATAGATAGAGTACTGCAAGTGATAAGTGAAGTGTATGAAAAAAGAAACACCGAATTAATGAAAATTGCTTATTCCGCTGTTGAAGAGTTATCCGTTCCCGTTGTGGTAATCACCAAGGGGATTGCGGTGATTCCACTGATCGGGACGATAGACACCAATCGAGCGCAATTAATCATGGAAGCTGTACTCAATGAAGGCTCACGCCTTCAGTTAGATTCACTAATTATGGATGTATCGGGTGTACCTATCATTGATACGATGGTAGCTGACCAGCTTTATAAGATCATTACTGCTCTAAAGCTTAGTGGAATTGAACCTTTAATCACAGGTATTCGTCCAGAACTAGCACAAACAATTGTGAATATTGGCTTGCAATTTAATGAGGTGACAACTAATTCATCATTGGAGAATGCATTGAAACAATTAGGTTTTTCAGTAAAAAGAAGCAGGTAACAGCATTGCGAATTCAATGGTCCTGATTGATTTATCCATCAATCAGGGCCATTTTTCTTTCATGACTTTTCTTCATCCGTTCATACTAAGGAAAAAGGAGGAAAAGAAGATGGGACAGCTTACATATAAGCAATCGTGGTTCGGGAATGTAAAAGGCGACCTATTATCAGGTATCGTTGTTGCCCTAGCATTGATTCCAGAGGCGATTGCTTTTTCAATTATTGCAGGTGTTGACCCGATGGTGGGGTTATATGCTTCTTTTACGATTGCTGTGACGATTTCGTTTCTTGGCGGAAGGCCTGGTATGATCTCTGCCGCAACCGGGGCGATGGCCTTGGTGTTTATTGATTTAGTGGCTAATTACGGTGTGGAGTACATGTTAGCGGCAACGATCCTCACGGGTATCCTTCAAATTCTATTTGGTGTGTTTAAGCTAGCAAGATATATGAAATTTATTCCGAGGTCTGTCATGGTTGGCTTCGTGAACGCGTTGGCTATTCTTATATTTATTTCGCAGCTTCAACATTTTCAAGGTGAAAATTTAATCATCTTTGTATTGGTTGGATTAACTCTTGCGATCATCTACTTATTTCCTTATCTCACAAAGGCCGTTCCTTCTACTCTTGTTGCCATTGTAGCGATTACAGCTTTATCGATTTTTATGAATTACGGAGTGCGTACTGTAGGGGATATGGGAGATATTTCGAAAACCTTGCCGGTTTTTTTCTTGCCAGATGTCCCGCTCAATCTGGAAACAATCATGATTATTATCCCATATTCGCTAGCGCTCGCCGTCGTTGGACTTCTTGAGTCATTGTTAACGGCCACGATTGTCGATGACATGACAGACACAGATAGTGATAAAAACATGGAGAGTAGAGGACAAGGAATCGCTAATATCATTACGGGTTTTTTTGGCGGAATGGCTGGTTGTGCGATGATTGGTCAGTCTGTGATTAATGTGAAATCCGGTGGTCGAGGACGATTATCCGCTCTTGTTGCCGGTGTGTTTTTGATTTTTTTAATTGTCGTTCTTGGAGATATCGTTGTTCAAATTCCGATGGGTGCTTTAGCTGGGGTGATGATTATGGTCTCCATAAGCACGTTTGACTGGAATTCGATTAAAACACTTCACCTGATTCCAAGAAGTGATGCTGTGGTGATGGTCGTTACCGTATTAACCGTAGTCTTAACGCATAATTTAGCGATTGGCGTTTTTACGGGAATTCTCCTTAGTGCAATCTTTTTTGTCTCAAAAATATCAAAAGTAAGAGTAGATAGTAAGCTCGAAGGCAATACAAGAACATATAAAGTCAAAGGTGAATTGTTTTTTGCGTCTGTGACAGAATTGTTAACTCTGTTCGATTACAAGGAAAAAATTAAATATGTTGAGATCAATTTAAGTCGCACACATATATGGGATGATTCGGCTGTCGCTGCCGTTGATAAAATTGTTAACAAATTCGAAGAAAATAACATAATGGTAAATGTAACAGGATTAAATGAAGACAGTAACGAATTAGTAAGTAAATTAGCAAATAAACTTGGATCACATTAATGGGGGTAGAATGATGTATAAAAAAATTCTTTTAGCATCCGACGGTTCGGAACACTCCAAACGAGCAGCAGAAAATGCCATACACATCGCACAATGCTCTAAGGGCTCATTGATGGAAGTGGTGTATGTAGTAGATGCAGATAAAGCTAAATCAGATGTGTTAAACAATTGGAACACAGCGGATATAGGGGATAAACGGAAGGAACGAATGAGAGCTATTGAAAAAATGGCAAAAGAAGCAGGAGTAACTTATAAGTTAACGATCCTTCACGGAGAGCCTGGTCCTACGATCGTAGACTATACGAACAAAAACAATTTTGAAATCGCTATCATTGGTAGCAGAGGATTAAACGGACTACAGGAATTTGTGTTAGGAAGTGTAAGCCACAAGGTAGCAAAACGAGCGAACTGTCCAGTTTTAATCGTGAAATAAAGAGAAAGACCACATTTTTTGTGGTCTTACTTAGCTCAATTTTCGTACTTCTACGATTACCATTCTCTCCGGCTTTTTGGCTAACAAAGCACAACCAAGACCGATTAATGGAAACACCATTAAAAGAAACAAACTTTCCGTATAGCTATGGAAAAGATCAAATCCTAATCCTAGTGGAAGAGGTCCACAAGCAGAACCAATCACCATAACCATGGCGGCAATTCCACTAATGCTACCTAAATACTTCCTACCGAAATAATTCGGCCACACAATATTTAATGTAATACGCTCAATTCCTGAGCCAATCCCCCAAAGAACCCCAAAAAGGACTCCGACTGCTACACTATTCGCCTGTGTTAAAACAAATAGCACGACAATCTCTAAGACAAACACAGTTAACAACAACACACTGGTTTTTACCTTCTCCACAATGAAACCGGAAATGAAGCTAATCGGAAAACCAACAATCGCCATTAAGCTAAGGACAGTGGCAGCTAATTGAGGAGATAACTGACTTTGCCCGAAAATTGATAGAAGATGAAAGGTCATTGCTGTATTTACTAGAGCTGGAATTCCAACACAAGTTAACACTGCCCAAAAGGTTCTCGTTCGCATAGCTTCTTTCAAAGTCCAGTCGTCTTCTATAATAATGGGTGCTTCTTGTTTTGTGCTTTCGCCATTTAGGCCAGTAACGCCATCTGGCACAAGTCCAACATCCTCGGGACGGTTTCGCACCCCAAAGAACGCAACAGGAACAAACAGCACTAAGAGAAGAACACCCCATACTTGCCAGGCAGTTTGCCAGCTCCACGTATCAATAATCCACGCATTCGCCAAAGGAAAAAAAGCCGCACTTGCTACACCGCCAATGGCCATAAAACTTAAGGCACGACCGCGTTTTTTTATAAACCACTGTGGGACAAGCGTATTAGGGATTAACGTCATACTTCCTTGACCAAACAGTCGAATGAGGAAAAAGCCAATTCCCATCATCCACGTGTTCGTTACAAAGCTGTTAAAGAAACAGGCAAAAGCAAGAATGCTCCCAACAATGACCATCATCATTCGCTGTCCAAGCTTATCGACGAGTCTACCCATGAACATCATTAATAAACCCGCACATAAGGTTGCGACACTGTATAAACTCGATATCTCCGTGCGCGACCAGCCAAAGCTTTTTATGTATTCATCAATGAATACGGAGTTTGAATAGGTTTGCCCAGGCCCAGAAAAGAAACCACCTAAGGCAGCAATAAAAACAATTACCCATCCATAATAATAGGATGTTTTTTCATGATGTATGGTTTTATTCAAACAAACACTTCCTTCGTAAACAGAAATAAATGCTCTTATTAAACTATATACGATTTCTAAGAATTTTTCTCCTAATCTTTTTTGTGAAAAAATTATAGGTTTATAGTGTTTATCTGAACAATAGAGAGTATATGAAAGGAAATAATAGTTGAGTGCGCTTTCATTCGATTTCACAATTTATCCACATTCTTATATACTTGTTTCTGTTAAAAACGGCCCCGACTTTCATGAGAGTTGAAAGTCACTACAAATAAAAAAAGAAGAGGTGCTTCATGAATTTAAACACAATTAAATATGAATGGTTTGGGAACATCAAAGGAGATGTGTTGGCAGGATTAGTCGTTGCCATGGCTCTGATCCCAGAGGCGATTGCGTTCTCAATTATTGCAGGAGTTGATCCGATGATTGGGTTGTATGCGTCCTTCTGTATTGCGGTTGTGATTGCGTTTGTTGGGGGAAGACCTGGGATGATTTCTGCTGCAACTGGTGCTACGGCGTTACTAATGGTTACATTAGTTTCTGAACACGGTTTACAATACCTGTTAGCTGCGACGATTTTGACAGGTATTATACAAATTGTCATGGGTGTACTTAAACTAGGGAAACTGATGAAATTTGTTCCTCGATCCGTAATGGTAGGTTTTGTTAATGCGTTAGCAATCCTGATTTTCACGAGCCAATTAACTCACTTTGTTGGTGAATCTTGGGCGATGTATGCGATGGTGGCGGGTGCATTAGCGATCATTTATATTCTTCCACGCTTTACAAAAGCTGTTCCATCTCCATTAGTGGCTATCGTTGTCATTTCTGCTATTGCTATTTTTACAGGTAGTGGTGTGCGTACGATCGGAGATATGGGGGAATTAACACAAGCCTTACCTATGTTTTTATTGCCTGATATTCCATTAACGTTCGAGACGTTAAAAATCATTTTCCCATACTCACTTTCGATTGCGATTGTTGGTTTAGTGGAATCTTTGCTAACCGCAACGATCGTTGATGATATGACGGATACGAAAAGTGATAAAAACAAAGAGGCACGTGGTCAAGGGATTGCCAACATTGTATCTGGACTGTTTGGTGGAATGGCTGGATGTGCGATGATTGGTCAATCGGTCATCAATGTGAAATCTGGTGGGCGCGGACGACTCTCTGCTTTTGTAGCTGGCGTGTTCTTAATGATTTTGATCCTAGTATTAAATGACTTCCTTGTTCAAATTCCAATGGCAGCACTTGTAGGTGTAATGATTATGGTGTCTATCGGTACATTTGATTGGGGTTCAGTAAAATCTCTACACAAAACTCCGATTACCGATACGATTGTGATGATTGCTACCGTTCTTACAGTACTAATGACACATGACTTGTCAAAGGGAGTGTTAGTAGGAATTATTTTAAGTGCGATTTTCTTTGCATCTAAAATTTCAAAGGTGAAAGTAACGACACTTGCCTCAGAGCATTCTCATAAAAAGTACTACCGTGTATATGGTCAATTGTTTTTTGCTTCAGTGACAGACTTTGTAGAATACTTCAATTACAATGAAGATGTTAAAGAAGTAAATATTGACTTAACGGAAGCTCATCTATGGGATGATTCTGCAGTTGGTGCGATTGATAAAATCGTCATTAAGTACCATCAAAACGGGATTAAAGTCAATCTCGTAGGACTAAATAAAGAAAGCAATAAATTAATAGATAGATTAGCCGTTCATAACAAACCAGGTGGCCTAGAGAAAGTTGTAGGACATTAAAGAGAAACCGCAAAGCGATGAAGCTTTGCGGTTTTTTTATTATGGAAACGAAAACCCCGGGCTAGGCCCGGGGTTCCAAAAAGCTTTCAGCGTGGTATTAAAAAAACTTCCCCGTGGTGCTAAAATATTTTTGGT
>NZ_JBOCCY010000016.1:0-96494 GCF_050586445.1 Bacillus coreaensis | reverse complement strand
TTGGCGAACCAAAAATATTTTAGCACCACGGGGAAGTTTTTTTAATACCACGCTGAAAGCTTTTTGGAACCCCGGGCCTAGCCCGGGGTTTTCGTTTCCATAAAAAAACTAGCCCAAATATTTGGACTAGCCCCTTAGTTACATCATGATTCCCCCGTCAACATGTAGAACCGTCCCATTCACATAGTTGGATTCATCTGATGCTAAGAATAGGTAAGCATTCGCAATATCTTCCGGATTTCCCAGTCGACCAAGTGGGACCATCATCTTCATTTGCTCTAATACTTTTTCCGGTACCTTGGCTGTCATTCCTGTAGCGATAAAGCCTGGTGCCACTGCGTTTACATTGATTCCTTTTCGTCCAAGTTCCTTGGCCCATGTTTTTGTCATACCAACCACGCCTGCTTTGGTGGCAGCATAATTAGTTTGACCAACATTTCCGTATACTCCAGATACGGACGATGTGTTAATGATTCTCCCTTTTCCGTTAGAAACTAAAATAGGAAGTACTGCTTGAGTACAATGAAATACCCCAGTTAAATTTACATCAAGCACTTGTTGAAAATCTTCAACCGCTAACTTTGACAGCATCGCATCACGAGTAATTCCAGCATTATTCACTAAAATATCAATTCCACCAAAGCGACCAACTACTTCCTCCACCATTATATTTACACTATCACGATCAGCCACATTTACTTGAAAAAAAGCCACTTGATACCCCTTTGCCCTTAATTCCTCTGTCTTTGTTTCTCCTAAACTGGCATCGTAATCCGCTAAAGCCACCTTTGCTCCTTCTTTCGCAAACAAACTCGCTGCCGCAAAGCCAATTCCATTGGCCGCCCCTGTAATGATTGCTACTTTCCCCTGTAATCTCATACTTTTCCTCCTAGTTTAAAAACTCTGTTATGACAGCTACTAATTGCTCCAAATCATCTACAAGCGGAGAATGTCCACAATCTGTTAATTCTATAAAGCTAGCATGATCCCCTAGATCCTCCATTATTTCCTTCGCCATGGTTTCAGTTATTACAAGATCACGATCTCCTCTAAGAACCAAAGTTGGAAGCGTTATCATTTTAGCTTGATTTGTTCCCTCTAATAGACCATTATTTTGATCACTAATATTAAAGGTATTCAGTGAATGATACACTTCTGCTAAATTTCTTTGTGTGAGCATATCATCAACGTACTCATCATATTTCTCTGGAACCGGTTGATTTTTTGTATAAATAAGCATATTCCACATCATTTTTAAAAACTCACGATTAGCACTATCATAAGCAGATTGAACAGCAACCGTTCGATTACCATCGTTTTTCACATCTTCATACTTTTGAAAGCGGTTGTTGAGATCTGGTAAGCCGTCACTTGTTGTCCCATAAAATGGATAGCCTCTTGTTGAAGCTGATGCTAGTAAAATGAGTTTTTCACACACTCCCGGGTAATCAGCGACAAACTGCATTCCAACTGCTCCACCAGTAGACCAACCAATAATCGAAAAGTCAGTTAAGCCGATTGCCTCAACAAATAACTTTACGTCATCCGAAAAATCTTTTATCGATCGAATTGGGGTATGATAAGTAGAGCTTCCAAAGCCTCTTAAGTCTATGGCAATGATCTTGTACCTCGGTTCCATTCGATCAATCAATACATCCCAGTGCTTGGAAGAAGTCATATTTCCGTGAATCAATAGAAGGGTCTTTTCCCCGCCCTCCCTTTCTGTGTAGCTCATTGTCTCCCCATTTGACAATTCAACCTTTTTCAATTCTACTAGTCTTTTTACAGTCATCGCTCTTTCCCCCTGCCCCATGTAATGGTCGTTGCTCCCCAGGCGTATCCAATACCTGCACTTACGAGTACAATAACATCCCCATTACGTAGGATGCCTCTTTTTTCAGCTAGTTCTAATGACAAGATTTGATCGATTTGCCCAATATGACCGTATTTTTCTAAATATATAGATTGCTCATGCGACAAACCAAGCTCTCTTAAAACATATTCGTGTGCCGATCGCTTCATGTGTAACAGCCCGACATAGCTAATGTCCTCTTCGCTATAGCCACTTTTTTCAACCGATCGTCGAACGACCTTTAAAAAGTTTTGCATCGACTTTTCTTCTAGCCTTGCTTTCATGCCAACGGGGTCAAGAACATCAAGCTTATACAAGTGTAAATTAGTAGAAGACAATGGTTGCTTTGTTCCACCGGCAACAACAACCACGTCCTCCGAAAAAGACCCATCGGTGATTATCTCTGTCTCGAGCAAAAGGTTTTGATCATAGTTTTTCCTTAATAAAATCGCTCCTCCTCCTGCACCGAGATTAAACATAAACCTTGTTCTATCATTCTCATAATCAATGAAATCTCCATTTCGATACCCACCAGCAAGGAGGACGGTACCTATACTAGAATCTGCCATCATCATACTTTTGGCTAATTTTAAGGCCATCACCGTTGTTCCGCATCGTAGTGCCACATCAAAAGCCCAGGCATTAATGGCTCCAATTTCCTCCTGCAATTTAATTCCAGCTGTCCATAGAGGATATTCTTTATGCTCTTCACCGATATAAATTACAAGATCAATTTCTTCAGGAGCCATATTTGCTTTTTTTAATGCTTTTTTGGCTGCCTTTATCCCCATCTCACATGTATGGTCTCCCATACCTGGAATAGGCTTTTTCAAGATTCCCATTTTATCTTCCACAATGTGGATTGGAATTCCTGCCTTTTTTGCAATTTCTTCTCCACTTATACATTCACTAGGAATATAAGTTGCTACACTCACAATACCCACATTCAACTCACTCGCCCCTTAGGAATTCACAAGTTTTTTCATATATAAATAAACGTCCTCTAATTCTTCAAACCATGTTTCAATATCCTCTTGGACATGAGTGACCTTGATACGCCAATTCTTTTCCTTCGTTTCTCCATCAACCTCAGCCAAATGGAAGCGGACAACAAAGGAAGCGATTTGTTTTTGCTCCATCCATCCACACCTACCCCGCTGCCTTTTCTTTTTTCTTCTGTGTTGGCCTTACCTTTTCTTTCCTGTTAAAGGATAAGTTCTTTAATGTACCAACGATTCCTTTTGGAAAAAACATGACGACAAGGATATACACAATACCAAAAAAGATGATCCATCGCTCAAATATCCAATGCACTTTCGCTAGTTCCGTCAACCAATGATGTGCCATCTCAATTAAACCCGCACCTATAATCGCACCAACCAACGTACCTACTCCACCAATGATGGTCATAAGTAACGCATCAAGCGTAATGTCCATCGTAAAAACACTAGTATTTACAAATCGAAGCGAAACGGCATATAGAATTCCTGCCATACCAGCAATGACTCCTGATACGACACTAGCTATGATTTTATAATTAATCACTTGATAACCTAATGACTCCGTTCGTTGCTCATTATCTCTTACCGCCTGTAATACTCTTCCAAGCGGGGAATTGGTAAATCGACTTAGCAGGAAAAAGATAACAATCATAGCCACTAGACAAATGAGATAAAAATCAAAACGATCCTTTAAAACGTCAGGTACCCGAAATGTGAAGCCGTCGTTTCCATAGGTCATCGCTCTCCACTTTTCTGCCAATACTAAAAACAAGCCGCAAAATGCCATGGTTAGCATCGCATAAAAATGGCTTTTTAATCGCAATGTCAGCAACCCAACAAGATAGCTTAATATGGCTGTTATCACGATGGTGATGACAATAGCTAGTAAAAAATAAGGAACAGTTGGTTCGAATCTTTTCATCATGATCCCAATCGTATAGGCTCCAATTCCGAAAAACATCGCATGACCAAAGGAGACAATTCCTGTGTAGCCTAGTAAAATATCGTAGCTCATTGCAAAAATGGCAAAGATAAATATTTGTGTAAACATTATCATGAAGGAGCGTGAATCAATGATAAAAGGGAGCACAAAAAGTAAAAGTGCAACAGCGGTATAGCAGATTTTCTTTTTCGATTCTGATACATATTTCATGCCCTTCACCCCTTTAGCCCAAATAAGCCTTGTGGCTTAAATATTAGTACAGCTGCCATTAATAGCATATTGACGGCTAATGAAAGCTCGGGAACATAATAAGCCATGAATGAACCAGTCAAACCAACAAGGATGGCCGCCATAATGGACCCCGGAAAGCTTCCCATGCCTCCAATAACAACGACGATAAACGCAAGAATGGCAAATTCCATCCCCATCTCTGCGTGAATGACTCCTGAATAAGGTCCTAGAAGAACTCCACCTAGTGCAGCCATTCCCGCTCCTACCATAAAAACTAGCATAAAAACCTTTTTAATATTAATCCCTAGTGACTGAACCATTTCCTTATTCATCACACCTGCTCGAACCACCAAGCCAAGTTTTGTTTTTTTCAACACATACTGAACAGTCATGAATACCAGCAACCCAACAGCTATAATAAAGGCACGATACTTGATGATAATGATACCGCCAATTTCCCAACTACCCGTTAAATAGCTCGGTGCCACTGCAGAAATTTGATTAGGTCCCCAAACAACCTTTAACATCTCGGAAAGTACAAGCATTAAACCAAGTGTAATTAATATTTGTTGTACATGATTGCCATACACCGGTTTAATAATCCAACGTTCCGTAATAAATCCTAAGGCCAAACCCGTAATAATGGCACCTATAATTCCAATTAGAAAACTGCCCGTTGTGGCATAGATCCATGTTCCACTATAGGCTCCCCAAGCAAATAAACCTCCATGGGCAAAGTTTAGCACGTCCATTAAGCCAAATATGAGTGTTAACCCAGCTGCAAGTAAGAAGATCAGCATTCCTGTTGCAAGCCCGTTAATGGCTAAATTTAATATCAGTTCCATATAGTCCTCCTTTCTATGGCTAGGCAATACCTAAATACTTTCTGCGTAATTCTTCATCACGCTTCAGTACTTCCATCCTGCCCTCTTTAACGGTTTGGCCGTCATCAATAATATAGAAGCGATCACCAATCGTACTTGCCATCATAAAATTTTGCTCGACTAGCACAATGGTGGTTTTCTCCTTCATTTGCATTATGCTCTCCATTACCTTCTCAACAACAATCGGAGCAAGACCCTTACTAGGCTCATCGATTAAGAGAAGTTCATTGTCATTGACATATGCTCTCGCGATGGAAAGCATTTGTTTTTGTCCTCCACTTAATAGTCCTCCTGGTTTATGCCAAAACTTCTTCAAATCTGGAAATAACTCAAGAATATAAGCCAATCTCTTTTTGGTGTGATCATCCTCTTTTTTCATGGCAACTTTTATATTTTCCTCAACCGTTAACAAGGAGAATATCCCTTGATCCTCAGGAACGTATCCAACTCCTTTTTGGGCAATCAGATGTGTGGGAAGCGCTTGAATATCCTCCCCATTTAGTTGAATGGTTCCCTTTGATGCTGGATTCAGCCCCATAATCGTTCGTAAAGTAGTGGTTTTCCCAGCACCATTCCTCCCTAATAAAACCGTGACCTCCCCTTTTCTTACCTCAAAGGATATTCCTTGGAGAATATGGTATTGATCAATATATGTTTCAACATTCTCAAGCTTCATCTGTACGCTCATCGAATACTCCTCCTAAGTATGCAGACTGCACAATTTCATTTTTCATAATTTCAGCAGGCGTACCATCAGCTAGCAATCTACCGTTAAAAAGAACCATGATCGAGTCCGATAAATCCATAATTAAATCCATTTTGTGTTCAATT
This sequence comes from Bacillus coreaensis, assembly GCF_050586445.1. NCBI lineage: Bacteria > Bacillati > Bacillota > Bacilli > Caryophanales > Bacillaceae > Bacillus > Bacillus coreaensis. Next base: position 90,752 of record NZ_JBOCCY010000016.1, on the reverse strand, counting down.
AACAGAATCGTACGATTTCCTTCTTCCTTTATTTTACGAATTACCTCTAAGATTGCAGGCACCTCTTCTAATGACATGCCCGCGGTCGGTTCGTCTAAAAGAAGGACCTCTGTGTTTAAAGCGAGCAACATAGCAATTTCTAATTTTCGTTTCTCCCCATGAGCTAGATTCATCGCAAGCGTATCCTTCTTTTCAGCAAGAAGGACCCTTTCTAGCCACTCTACAGCTTTTTCTTCTAAATGCTTATATCGCTTAAAATGGGCAAGCATTTGATATCGAATTCCCGCTTGAGATTGGACGGCTAATCGAACATTTTCAAGTACATTTAAACTTGGAAATACATTTGTGATTTGAAAGGAACGACCGATTCCTTTTTGCGTTCGCATCGTCGGAGAGAGCTTCGTCATTTCTTCTCCACGGTAATAAATTTGCCCCTTTGTTGGAGGTAACTGACCACTTAATAGATTAAAAAAAGTCGTCTTTCCTGCTCCATTTGGACCTATAATTGATTTAAAGTGATTTTCTTCAACAGTCAGATTGACTCCATCAACAGCCACATGACCACCAAAAGCAAGGCTCAAGTCACGGGTTTCTAATAACGTTCCCAAAAGGTTCACCACCGTTCGTATGATATGGAATGAACTTCGGCAAGAATTACCGAAGTTCATGTATTGCCATTAGTTCCTAATTGGAGGAGCTGTTTCTTCAGGAGAAAGCTCGCGCATTAAGACGGGAACGGGATAGGAAACTCCATCCTTCTTTTCTAAGCGAATCGCATATAGAGTTTGAAGAGCTTGATGATCCTCTGGTCTAAACGTCATCTTGCCTTTCGGAGTTTCAAAGCTCATTCCTTCCATCGTTTCAATTAACGTATCCGCATTCGTATCTCCCTCTGTCTTTTTCAGTGCTTCAACAATCGCGATTGCTGCACTCATTCCACCTGGCGTAAATAGATCTGGTACATCACCGTTAAATTTCGCTTTGTGCTGTTCTACTAACCAGTCATTAATCTTATTTTGGGGAAGATCGTGATAATAAACAGAGAATCCTTCCATCCCTACTAGTGGTTCCATCGTTCCTAATGCAGCGATATCAGGTGCTCCAGTAGAAATCTTTATTCCTTTTTCCTGTACCTTCATGTCAGCAATTTGGTTCCATGGTGAATTGGCACCAGCCCAAATGACAAATAAATAATCCGGATCCGAATCAATCACTTTTTGAATGTTAGATGTAAAATCCGTTGCTGCTGGATCAGCAAACTCTTCATGCACGATCTCAGCTCCTAGTTTCACTGCTGCTTCCTTAAATGCTTCAACTCCGTCCCACCCGAAGGAATAATCAGGGGCAAACGTAGCAATCTTCACTCCTTTTTTAGCAATTGCAGCTGCGCCAGCAACGGCATCTTGTGACGAGTTTCTTGCTGTTCGGAAAATATATGGATTAAACTCGGAGCCTGTAATACTATCCGCAACTGCCGGTTCAACCACCATAATTTTTTCGTATTCTTCTGCTAATGGTAATACGGCTAACGTATCCCCTGAGCTTGACGATCCTACTAAAAAGTCAACTTCATCTTCTTCTAATAATTTCGTAGCCTTTTGAACGGCTACCTCAGGCTTCGTTTCTGTGTCCTCGACAATAAACTCAATTTTTCGGCCGGCAACCTCGTTTGTACCATCGGTTGCGTACTCTAGACCCAATTCAAATCCACGTAAGGTTTGCTGTCCATATGCTTCTAAACCACCTGTTTGAGAAGCCAGAACACCAATCTTTATTGATTCTGTGTTCTTTTCCTTATCACCCGATGTTTCCCCCTCATTCTTACTAGTAGATTCAGAGTTACATGCAGTGGCAAAAATCGTTACAAATAAGAGCAACACTAAAAATGAGTACTTCCTCATCTTCCAACCCCCTATGTTTGTTTTGGAAAAGCTTTTAAGAGCTTTGATTCCATCTTAAAGGCAGGAAGTTACATACTAGTTACAAAAAAAAAGATGAGGAATGCCCCTCATCTTTTTTGCTTATTCGTTTGTGCTTACAATCATTTCGTACATATGCTTTGTTGGCTCTAATGGAGAAACACCCAGTTCTTCATCTAGGATCGCACAGCATTTTTGGTACCACTTCATGGCAAAGGGACGGTTATTTTTCCGGTAATAGCAATACATCAACAGTCGATACGCTTCTTCCCACGTTCGATCCGTATCAAGTATCCTTTCACACCAATGTATGGCATGGTCATATTCCTCTATCCGTACATGCAGCTGAGCAATTTTCTCAGCCCCTCTCAAAAAGTAAACATGCAGTCTTTCTCGCTCGTTAATGCACCAATCTATAAAACGACGTTCCGGTAGATAGTGGCCATGATATAAATTCAATCCTTTTTGCAAAAATCCTAGCGCTTTTTCTAATTCCCGTTCCTCTAATCCAAGTTGCACCCATTTCTCAAACTCAACTGCATCCACATCGATACCAGCTATAGGGTTTAATCCATAAGATGATCCTTCGCGTACAATAAAATAGGGATTTCCTCTGGCCTTTCGATGGGGTTCCAGCGCATTATTTAATGCATTTAATGCGACTTTAAAATCCCTGACCGCATGCTTTTCATCATGATCAGGCCATAAGCTTTGGTAGATTTCTTCCTTTTGAAACAGATGGTTTTTTTGTGTTACAAACAATTGTAGAAGTTCACGTGCTTTTCCACGTTGCCAGGCTCGATCTTCAACCTCATTCGTTCCAATAAAGACCTTGAACTGACCTAGAGTTTGAATACGCAACGAATAACCTGGGTGTGAGTCAAGATCAACCAATCCCATATCTTGTAATAGCTTTCCAATATATGAATTAGATATTCCTAATTTCATAGCCTTAATGAGTAATGGAGAACACATATGTAAATCTCTTGGTCCAAAAATAGTTTTCTTTTGAAACACAAACTCATAGTTTCCTATCTGTGCCTCATGAATAAATTGAGTCATCTTCTCCTCAAAGTCTTCCATTCTACCCTTTTGATATAAAACGTACGATTGCCAAAAATAGGCGTACATTCGGACATAGTCATCATTACATTTTTTTGATAGTTCCTCTGCTTGGACAAAAAGCCGCTCGGACTCATCATACTTCTCATTATAGACCAAAGCAATTCCCATCGTTAACGTGATTAATGATGAAAGCCATACGTCCTTTACCCTTTCTGTTTCTCTTAACGCTGCATGCCCAGCCTCCAGTGCTCTCTCCAACTCTCCCTCCGTTCCATACAATAAACAAAGTCCCATTAATGGTTCTGCCTTCCCTCGATCGACCCTTATTTCTTCCATAATCGTTAAAGCAGTTTCGTAACATCTTTTCGCTAATGACAAATCATATTTTTCTAACTGTTGAACAGCATGACCCATACGGATCCACCCGCACGCTTCCGAAAAGGCGGATTGACTCGTTATTCCCTGCTGAATTCCATCTTGTGCGAGCTTTTTGGCTTCTTCTCCCATTCCCATAAACGCATGAACAAGGGAGAGTAGAAGTACGGTCTCACGGTGAGATTGCGGCAAATGAGATTTCTGTCCTTCCTCTGACATCTTCATTTCCTCCAGAAGTCTCTTCGCTTCTTTTAATCTCCCTGTGCGTAAAAACAATCTTGCTTCCACATGGCGGTCCACGTAATCCATGCTTAAGCTCTTCGCACGTTTAATCCATTTTTCTGCCTTTTGAGCCTGACCTGAGTTAATAAGGTTTTCAGCGAGCAAGGTGTAAAGTGAACCAACTTCGCTACTATTGTTACAATTGCTTTTCTCACGGTAGTCAATCGCTTCATAAAGCAATCTTTCCGCATGATGTGGCTGAATCGTATCTAATAAAATCTTCGCCTTTCCCTCTAGCGCTTTACTAATCTCAAAGTCATCTCCCTTCCTGCTTGCAAGGGTGTATGCTTTTTCATAGCAGGCTTCTGCTTCCATATAACCTGATCGATATCGAAGGACTTCACCTTGTAAAAACCATAGTCTAGGAAAAGGGTCTTTATGTTCAGCAGGTAACCTCTTTATTCTGTCGTATAAGCCTTCTAGCTTTCCATCCTCTAGCATGTGAGGGCCGAAATCATTTAAAAGGGAGGCAACTGCATCATAGTGGTTCATTTTTTCATAATGGATTAAAGCATACTCCCATTCTTTTCGACTCTCATAGTAGCGTGCACATTTTTCATGAATGGCCACATATGCCAATTGGTTATTCTGTTTCAGTTGTTCTTCAAGAAACTCTTTAAAAAGAGCATGGTAGCGATATTTTTCTAGTCCCATTTTTTGAATGAACAAGTTCTTTTCAACCAATGTGTCTAGCATTGTCTTCGTGCCACGGATCCCCAGGATGGTATTACAAAGCTCTTCGTCCATCTCCTCGAATACACTTGTTTGTTCAAGAAATTGCTGAATGAGAACCGATTGCTTAGCAAACACTTCTTGAACTAAATATTGAAAGAGTTCCTCTAGTGGGAGTTCCTGAATGGAAAGCAAATCTTCTGAATAGGCTCCCTCCTCCTTCACATGCGTAGCAAGAATTCCGATGGCTATCACCCAGCCTTCTGTAATCCGAACAATCTGATTTAACCTTTCTTCATCTAATTCAAGTCCGTAGCTATCTATTAGTAGCCATTCCATTTCTTCTCTTGTAAGAACGAGGTCCGTTTTATTAATTTCAAGCATCAATTGGCTAACTTTCATTTTCATTAACGACTTCCAAAGAGGTCTTGTTCTACTTGAGACGATTAGGTGTAGGTTTCCAGGAATATGGTCAAGCAATAGCTCGCACCAACGATTCACATTATAGGAGTGCTCCACCTGATGGTAATCATCTATAATCACAATAAATTCCTCTTTCATCTCTAACACTTCATTAACAAATAATGAGGTTAGTACATGAAGCTCTTCCTCTCTTACATAACGTCCCATAAGCTCTATATGTTTTGACAACTCTTTGCCAAAGGAAGGATGAATGGTTTGAATGGCTGCTATTACATACTGCAAGAAAGGGAAAATATCGTCATCAGCTGATGATGTGGTGTACCAACAAGCGGTGAGAGGACTTTCACTAATGTATTGTGCTAAAGCGGTACTTTTCCCGTAACCTGCACCAGAATGAATAATCGTTAAAGGTATTTTTGGTATCGCTTTCATTTTATTCGTGAGCTTTGCCCGCCGAATTAGCCCTTCCTTTACTGCAGGGGGAATTAGTTTTGTTTGTATAACAGGGGCAAACCTTTTCATCTTCATCCCTCCTTTTTATTGACTAACGGTCCTTTATTTTGATCTTTTCCGGCTCACTTACTCTCGTTTCAACACGATTGAGACGGGCCTCAATCCTTTTTCCTATAAACCAAAGCAAGACAATAACAAAACCTACGATTGCTGTACGGACAGGTTGAGTAATCAAGGAATGTATATCATATCCAACAAAGCTAATCGTAAAAATCATCACCATTTTCCCGGTCAAAACAGCTAGCATATATTGAGCAATACTTATTTTAGATAGACCAGCTACAATGTTCACAACAGCTGATGGTGTAAAAGGAAAGCATAAAAGTAAGAACAGTGGGCCAAATCCATGGTTCTCCACCCAAACCATTAGTTTTTGTACTTGAGGATGCTTTTTTAAAAAGTTTAATATTCTCTTTTGACCAAACTTCCTAACCAAGAGAAAAACAATTAATGCTCCACCAGATGCACCTATCCAAGAAAATAAAAATCCAAACCATAACCCAAATGCACTCGCATTTGCCATCACAAAAAGGAAAAGTGGTAAAAACGGAAGGAACGCTTCTAGTAATGGAAGTAATATTCCCGGCAGTGGGCCAAAGGAACGGTATTTTTCTATTAATTCCATAATATTTTCAAGAGTAAACCAAGCTTTGATTAATTCTACATCCATTACTTAATCTCCTCACGTAAATAAGCTGCATATTATTCTAACATGGTCCTTTTTTTCATATTGTACACCTCCTAATTGAAAAAGAGAATGGATTCGCCCATTTTATGACAAAAATACCCACAGGACTTGTTTCCCATGGGTAATTACTAGTTTATTGATTATATTCTTTAAACCATCCAAGAATATGGTTTAGTCTCTCGATTCTTAAATTGGGCTTCCCGCTTCTTGATAACTCATGATTCGATTCTGGGAAACGGACAAATTTCGTTTCTTTTTTACGATGCTTTAATGCAATGTATAACTGCTCAGCCTGTTCGATTGGACAACGATAATCCTTTTCACTATGTAGAATAAGGAGAGGTGTTTCAATCCTTTTTACATAGGCGAGTGGGGAATGCTTCCACAATGTATCAAAGTCCTCAAGCTCCGCTTTTATTTGCCATGTGTTAAAATAATACCCAATATCACTTACTCCGTAAAAGCTAATCCAGTTCGAAATCGAGCGCTGCGTCACTGCCGCCTTAAAGCGGTTCGTGTGTCCAACAATCCAGTTTGTCATAAAGCCACCATAACTCCCGCCGGTAACCCCCAATTTATTTTCATCAATATAGTCAAACTTTTTCAATGCATAATCGACCGCATCCATTAAATCTCCATAATCTCTTCCACCATAATCCCCGCGAACTGCATCAACAAATGACTGACCGTACCCGTGACTGCCTCTTGGATTAATAAATAAAACCGCATATCCAGCTGCAGCTAGCATTTGAAATTCATGAAAATACGTATTGGCATACATGGCGTGAGGTCCACCGTGAATTTCTAAAATACACGGATACTTTTCACCTTCATTGAATGAAGCAGGCTTCATGACCCAACCATGTAACTGCCAGTCATCTGTGGACGTAAATTCAATTTCTTCCACTTCCGCGAGGACGACGTCTTCAAGAAATTCTTTATTTACACTTGTCAATTGCTTTAGCTCTCCCGTTGGTACATCTAGCAAGTAAATGTCTCCTGGCTCCGTTGGTTTACTGATTGCAACGACTGCTCGATTCACTTGTCCACCCGTAGTTGCACCGTATACATGCTGCTTATCAAGCAATGCTGGATACAGCTCACCTTCTACGGAACCATAGTACAGAACTGTATTTCCATGATCGGTTGCCAAGAAATAAAAACTCGTACTGTTTTCCCCCCAAAGCAAGCCTGGAGTGACTACCCCTTGATGAAAATCTCCGATTGCGAAGTCTCCGACAAGCAGGTCTGTGCTTTCCGTTAAGCAAGATAATGTTTCTCCTTCAACATCATAAATCCAAAGCTTAGTCAAAGTTGCATTCTCAAATTCTCTTTCGTGACCAAACAGTCCGATATATTTTCCATCCGGGGAAAAGCTAGCACTGCCAAAATAACCTGTACCTTCTGTCACTCTTCTTAGCTCTTTTGTTTTTATATCTAATAAAAAGAAATCATTTATGAACGAAAAATCTGCATCTTCGCTTAAATCAGCTGATACTGCAAGTGTATTTCCATCTGGAGACCAGCTTTGTAAATGGATATCCATATCGCCTGAAGTAATCAGCTGTACTTCTCCACTTTCGACGTTCACAATCGCAACCTGTTTTACTTTTTCATCTAGGAATCCGGCTGCATCCGATTTATACTTCATCTTCTCTACTACTAACGGCTTCAAAAGTTTTGGATTTTCCCCGCTTTTCTCTTCTTTCTCACTAAGTTCTTCCCCAGGTTTTAACCCGGTAGTAAAAGCGATTTGTTTACCATCAGGTGACCAAACCGGATTGCTCACCCCATGAGCTATGTTTGTAAGCTGTCTCGCTTCCCCACCCTTTTTATGCAGTATGTATATCTGTCCCTTACCACTTCTCGTTGAAACAAACGCTATCTTCTCACCACACGGTGACCATCTTGGAGAAACATTTCGCTCCTTTCCAAAAGTCCATTGAACAGGTTCCGATTCTTCTTCGACATTCATGTAAAAAATATTGGATACATACTCATTTTTCTTTTCATCGATTGACGTTTGAATATACACAAGGTCTTGTCCATTGCTTGCTAGTTGCGGGTCTGCTACTGACTTTAGTAGATATAAATCTTCTGCCACTAACGTTCTTTTATTCACCCATATCATCTCCTTCATATTTACTTATGTATTTCGATAATAGAAATATTATTCCTTCTAAAAAACTTATTTTTTCTTTTTTCTTTTCGCAAACTAACGCACAACAACTTTCAAAAAAATCATTAAAGGTAACATCTTGCCTTTCCTTCGTGAATCGTATAAAATAAAAGGGAACAAATGTTCTTATTTTAGTCTGAAAGGTTCGATAATTATGACTAGAATTCCACCGGAAGAAAGAAATATGATTGAGCAGGCCATCTACTTACCAATGGTACTTACCGTTCTAAACCGTGACATTCAAAGTGTTAACACAAGTACGATTAAGTTAAAGGAACCATATCTTCATTTAATTGAAGAAACCATGAAGGTCGTCCAAAAGGAGCTTAGTGAGATTAAGCGCTATATGAGTAAAAATAAAATGAAAGTTTACCAGTCCAATCAAGACGAAGCATTTACGATGTTCACCTTTCTTTATAAAGGATATGAAGAGCATCATAATTATTTTAATCCAAGAATTCGAAACAAAGTCCAAGAACTGCTTGAGTATTATTTATTTAAGCGAGAAAAAAACAAAACAGAAGCATAAAGCTGCTCCTGTTCATGTTGCCTTAATGGCCGTAATTTCCGTAATCCAGTTGGTTTTCTGACGCCCTCATCTTTTTCCCAAAATTCACATACATGGTTCTTGTATCCTCTAGACGCTTTCCTAACTTGGATCGTACTAGCAGGGTTCTTGAGATTTGATTGTGAAAAGAGTTGTAGGAAATTGGAATATTCATGACTTCCTTGTTCGTGAACATGACCGTCGTCTCACTCTTATCACCCTTTTTATAATCGACGATATGCTCATGAGCAAGCCAAATACATTCCGAATTATCGGGGGAAGTGGTTGGAAAAAAACAGATGAAATTTGTAGGGGAAACAGGAATGGGGACCTTGTGTGTAATTCCAGTTAGCTGTCTAACTCCGTCCTTTCTACCTTCATAACTTGATCCAAAAAACTGACAGCTTTTTTTTATGATTTCAATGGGCTTAAAAGGGGAAAGGCAAGTATCTTCTGTTTCATATACCTTTGAATATGTTTTGCACCCATATGTAGTAGGCATAATCACCATCGTAAATGGGTTTATTTCGTACTCCTCTACCAGATTTCTTTGATGCTGCATTCTCATTCTTTCATCTCCTTATCACAATTTTGATTCACCTCCTATCATATCAGCTTGAATAAAAACAATATTAGATTTTGTGAAAAATTCGGAATTAGTTCACAATTGAAACTTAAACTTTCTAAATTTTTTAAAAATTCTGTTGATATTTTCTGTATTGTTAAATATAATATGAAAAAGACATCAGAGGTGATTTCAATGAAAGAAAAATCTTATACAGAGCTAATGAAATCCAGTGCCATGAACCGTAAAAAAGCGAAGGAATCATTTGTGTTAGATTTGTACGTTGAGATGCTGCTGTCAGAATCATTGTTAAAAGCGGAAAAAGAAAAACTAACAAAACGAATTGATCAAGCCATTGACGAAAGAAACAGACAAGAGTTTTTTAAGCTATCAAATGAATACAAGCTGTTGACGAAGAGATTCGGGACTTAAGAAAAAAATGGGGCTCCTTTTAAGGGCCCCATTTTCTTCTTATTGCTGATTTCTTTGCTCAAGTTCATATTCTTCAATTCTTGTAATACGCTCAAGCATGGTTGGATGACCATAACGGAAGATTTTTACAAGTAGAGGTGGATTTACCTGACTAAGCCCCGCTTTTGTTAGCTCTTGGAATGTTCCAATCGCTGCCTCCGAATTCTGTGTCATTTCAATTGCATATTTATCTGCACGCATCTCTTGGTATCGTGACACCGTATTTGAAAATGGACTTGATACATACATCAGCATCGATAACAGCAAAAGAAACAGTGGGAGCGATCCAATATCGTTAACTGCAGAAATTTTTAATGCCTCTCCCCATCTGCTCACAATCGCTCTCATTAACCTCGAGATGATATAAAGTCCTAGCAGGGAGAACACCAAATACCCAGCTATCCCAATATACAAATGCTTTTCCACATAATGGGCCATCTCATGAGCCATGATAAATAGAATTTGATCTTCGGTTAATCGATTAAGAGTCGTATCCCATAAAACAATTCTAGAATTTGATCCAATTCCTGTAACATACGCATTGAGGGCATTCGTCTTTTCGGCCATATTCACTTCGAATACATGCTCCGCAGGAATTCCAGCCGAGTCCGCTATATCAAGGATTTTAGCCTCAAGCTCCTTATTTTTAAGTGGATAGAAATCATTGTACAAAGGGTCAATCACTACAGGTTGTAAAAACATCATAAATAAAGTGAACGGTATGGAAATTAACCAGGCATAAAACCACCACTTCTTACCGCTCTTTCTCATCAGCCAATACAGCACAGTAACAATAAGAAACAAAGTACCGTAATTAATCCAAAAATCAATCAACTCATCCTTCATCCAAGAAGAAAAGGATTGGGTTGAAATATTATATTTCTTTGAGAGTGAATAGCTAACATAGCTCAGTGGAGTGGTAGCTATAAAGGCTGCCACTGACAACCAAATTAAATAAATTGCTTGCTGGAGAATCCGATATTTAGCGGATTGTTCCGACCAGCGCTTGAACGCCTTAGATAAACCAAACAATAGAATAAGCAAATAAAATAACCATTCAATTGGGGTCGAGATAAAAAACAAGAAATTACGAATTTTCGAGTATTCTTCTGATAACATTAACTCTCTTTCATTTAAAAAAGTAGCAGGATCTGCCTTCGTTCCCTGGTATTCAAACGGCAAGCTTGATTGTGAAAAATAAAATAAATACCAGTAAAAAAAGAGTACATATAAACAAAAGGCAAGCACACCGTACAAGCCAATTTTCTTAGCCAAAAAATATCTCCCCTTTCCACCTTGTCCAACCCTTTTGTACTTATTTTAGTTATAAAAATAGGATTTAGAACCAGTAATTACTATATCCCAAAAGATATTAAAAAAACTGTTCCTCCAGGAGAAACAGCTTAGAAAAAATAAGAATACACTGTAAGTACCGTGATTGAGCCAATAACGACTATTATTACATTAGCACCGAGAAAAGCAGCGATAAACGCGGCTGCAGCCCCTAGAACGCCATACCAAAGATCATCTTGAATAAATAGTATACCAGGGAATATTAGTGCCCCAAGTGTTGCATATGGTACGTTTTTCAGAATTCCTTGTAAAAATGAGGGTAATTCCTTTCCTTTAAAAAGCACGAACGGAAGCATTCTTGGAATATAAGTGACTAATCCCATTCCAATAATCATCCATAGAATCTCACTTTTCATGTACCTGCTCTCCCTCCCGTCCCCTTAGAGTTTGAACAACTTCCACTATAATAGCTGATAGCAAAGTGGAAGTGACAATGGACCAGCCTGTAGAGAGGACTTCTGTCATCGTAAATATCGTATTAAAACTCGCTGCTATTACCGCTAAAAAGACCACCTTCACGCTCTTTTTCATCGATGGCACCACAAGTCCGATAAACATCGCATAAAGAGCAACCGACATACTTTCTTGAAGAGTCTGTGGTAGAGAAGCACCAATAATATGACCTAAACCGGAGTTAATTACCCAACTCAAATATGAAACGGTAATGACTCCAAACAGAAATCCAGTCGAAACCTTGCCATCTTTTAATGCGGCAACAGAAAACGTCTCGTCTGTTATTCCAAATGAATAGAGCATTTTAAGTGAAGTTCCTTCCTTTTCTACCTTTTCATTTAAGGAAGCTGACATGAGAAAATGTCTGATGTTTACAATAAAAGTCGTTAATACAATCTCAAATACTCCTGTACCAAGTGTGAGCAAGCTAAGACAAATATATTGAGAAGCACCAGCGAATACAATGATACTCATTAGTACGGTTTCAGTAACCGTAAGCCCTGTTGTTTTAGCGAGTAACCCAAATGTTAACGCAATCGGAAAATAACCAATGCCAATTGATAATCCTGCCTGTATTCCCTTTCGAAACTCACTGTTACTTCTAACAGAAACTACTTCTTCCAAAAAAAATTCACCACCATGTTGTCTATCGACTATGAATCTTACAAAATACATAAAACTGGAAACTCAGGTATCGAATATTATACCTGTACAGATAATATCCATCAACACAAAAAAGAAAACACACAGAGAGTCTCTCTGATGTGTTCTCTATACAAGCACTGAACGGTCACTACTCATTTTAGAACCACGAATACGCTGGAATTCCTCTAGAAGCTTTTCGACAGTTAGCTTTGATTTTTCCTCTTCATTTGCTTCAAAAATGATTTGACCACTATCCATCATAATCAGTCGGTTGCCAAGATCAAGTGCCTGTTGCATATTATGAGTAACCATTAAAGTGGTTAAGTTCGTTTCATTTACAATATCTCTAGTTAAGTTTGTAATAAGTTCTGCTCGTGATGGATCAAGAGCAGCTGTATGCTCATCTAAGAGCAGGATTTTGGGATCTGTAAAGGTTGCCATCAATAAGGATAATGCTTGGCGTTCCCCTCCTGATAAAAGTCCCACCTTCGCCTGAAGACGATTTTCAAGTCCTAGATGAAGCGACTCTAATTTTTCGATAAAAAACTCACGGCGTTTTTTGGTTACTCCACGGCTCAATCCTCGTGCGGATGCTCTCGAAAAGGCAATGGCTAAATTTTCTTCGATTGTCATAGAAGGAGCTGTTCCTGCCATCGGATCCTGAAACACCCGACCAATGAGACGAGAACGTTTATGCTCTTTCATGGAAGTAACATCCTGGCCATCTACCTTCACCTGACCAATGTCGGGAAACATTTTTCCAGAAATAAGGTTCATAAGAGTTGATTTCCCAGCTCCGTTACTTCCAATCACAGTGACAAAGTCTCCCTTATTCAAAGACAAATTCACATGATTAATGGCAATCTTTTCATCCGGTGTGCCTTCATTGAACACTTTATAAATCTGATTTAGCTGCAGCAAGCTGTTCACCACTCTTCTCTAAGGAGTTAGTTTGTCTTAATGCTGATTCAAGCAGGCGTTTTTTCTTACGTTGTCTTTCTTTTTGCTGATTAACCAGCTTAGGAACAACAAGGGCAGAAACAACAATAATCGCAGTAATTAACTTCATATCTCCCGTTTCTAAAAACTCTACTCGTAACGCCAAAGTAACAATAATTCGATAGACAATCGCACCACCGATTACAGCGAAGGTCGCACGAACAATATTTTTCGCTCCAAAGATTGCTTCACCGATAATTACCGATGCCAATCCGATGATAATCATACCAATACCCATTCCAACATCACTGAATCCATTGTACTGAGCGACCAGTGCACCAGCAAAGGCAACGAGGGCATTTGATATACCTAAACCAATTACCTTTAATGTATCCGTGCTAGCAGAAAAGCTTCGAATCATCGTTTCATTGTCACCTGTCGCACGCAATGCAAGACCGATATCTGTCTTTAAAAATGCATCAATCAATCCTTTAATAATAAATGCTAGGATGAGCATAAAAAGCAAAATTCCCCATGTTTTTGGAGTATAGTCGGCTAACCCTATGGAAGCAAACAACGAACCAATTGTCTGATCAATATTTAAATTCGACCAAAAATCCGAAATTTTTGTAATAACCGTTTCCTCTGATAAAAGTGGAACGTTCGATTTCCCCATAATTCGCAGGTTGATCGAATAAAGAGCAATCATCATTAAGATCCCAGACAATAAGGGATTGATTCCTCCTTTAGTGTGAAGAAGCCCCGTCATGCAACCGGCAATAAACCCTGCAACAAGTGCCGCCATGGTTGCAATAAAAGGATTGGTACCTGACACAATTAATATAGCAGCAACTGATGCTCCCGTAACAAAGCTACCATCCACTGTTAAATCAGGGAAGTCTAATATTCTAAAAGACAAGTACACTCCAAGCGCCATAAGGGCGTAAATGGCACCTGCCTCCACTGATGAAAAAATCGCTGTAAACATAGATGCTTCTCCTTTCTTAAATACGGAAGGGCTTCAAGGAATAAATCCAGAAGCCCAAACCAATATTCATTAGTCTACAAGTTCCGCAAGTTCTTTCCACTCGTCCTTTATTTCAATACCCATTTCCTTTGCAGCTGTTTGGTTGATTAATAGCTTTAAGTTTTGTGGATACTGAACAGGTAATTCTGATGCCTTCTTTTCACCTTTTAAGATTTGCGCAGCCATAACTCCTGCTTCATAACCGATATCACCGTAATCAAAGCCGAATGCTGCAAAACCACCGCGTTTAACTGAATCTAACTCTCCTACAAACAACGGTAAATCTTCATCATTAGCTACTTGAATAACAGACTCTAAAGCCGAAACAACTGTGTTATCAGTAATGATATAGAACATATCAGCCTTACCAATTAATGATTCAGCTGCTTGCTTTACTTCAGAAGAAGTAGAAACCGTAGCTTCAGCAAGCTTCAAGTCTGTCCCTTTTAGTGCTTCCTTAACAAGATCGATTTGGGCAACTGAATTTTGTTCACCTGAATTGTAAATAACTCCAACCGTACTACCACTAAAGTTCTCGTTCATAAAATTAACCATATTCGGAATCGCGTCTGGATGTGTATCTGTTGTACCTGTAATATTTTCTCCTGGCTGATCCATAGCCGTTACAAGAGCCGCACCTACAGGATCAGTAACAGAGGTAAACACAATTGGAATTTCATTTGTTGCGTTTAACGCGCTCAATGCACTTGGTGTAGAGTTAGCAAAAATTAAGTCCACTTTATCACCAACAAAGTTGTTAGCAATCGATTGGTTATTATTTTGGTCTCCTTGTGCAATTTGCACATCATATTCCACTTCAAGCCCTTCCTCTTCAAGCGCTTTTTGGAAGCCTTCAAGTGCAGCATCTAACGATGGATGCTCAACAATCTGAGTTACACCGACTTTAAGTGTCTTTACTTCTGAATCTCCATTTGCATTATCTGTTTCTGAAGTACCACAGCCACTTAAGAATAATGCTCCTGCAATCGAAATGGCAGCGAGTGATTTCATTTTTCTTAGCATAATATTTCCCCCTCTTACTCTCTCTCTATACTTTTTTACTTTTATGCTTTCATGCACTAAAATATCTACCTATTATTATATAAGGAGCCGTTCTTTTCTACAAGTCTTTTTTATAAATTTTCTAAATATTTATTATACTACAAAAAAGAACCAATCGATTCGACTGGTCCTTTTATCTACTTTCCTTGAAAATTTGGTTTTCTCTTTTCACTAAAGGCTTGTAACGCTTCCTTACGATCCTCAGTTGGTATCGTTACCTCATAAGCTTTCCTTTCAATCTTTAATGCCGTATTCAAATCTACACTCATCCCTTGATGAACGGCAAATTTCGCTTGCTGAAGAGCAATAGGGGCATTAGCAAGCATCTCATTAGCTAGCTTTAAGGATTCATTCATAAGAACATCAGACTCGGTCACTTTGTTCACGAGCCCTAATTGTTCTGCCTGTTCAGCTGTTATTTTTCTAGCAGTTAATATAAGCTCCAATGCTTTTGTTTCACCAATTAAACGTGGCAAGCGCTGTGTACCACCTGCACCTGGTATGATTCCAAGACTCGTTTCGGTCAACCCCATTTTAGTACCTTTTACCGCAAGACGGAAATCACACGCTAGAGCCAGCTCCATTCCACCACCAAAGGCGTATCCATTGATTGCTGCAATGGTTGGTTGAGGAAGCTCACTTATTTCTGAAAATACTTCTCCGATTTTGTGTACATTTCTCATCACATCCTCAGGTGAGAGGTGTTTTCGTTCCTTTAAATCAGCACCTACACTAAAGGCTTTGTCACCTGCACCGGTGAATAAGACAGCACGAACTTCACGGTCGTGACGTACTTTTTGCACAATTGCCTGAAGTTGCAGCAAGGAATCATAATTGAAAGCGTTCATAGCATCCGGACGATGCAAGGTAACAAAACCGATGAAGTCTTTTTTTTCAAAAAGTATAAGGGACACCGCTCATTCCTCCTTCAATCAAAAAGCAGACATATTTCAGCCTGCTTTTTACTAATTCTATGCTTGAATGATTTGTTGTTTTAACGCTCTTCGTAAAATTTTTCCCGTTGTATTCTTTGGAAGCTCCTCAAGAAAATCTACAGAACTAGGAATCTTGTATTTTGCTAACCGCTCACGGCAGTAAGCAAGAACGTCCTCTTCTGATAGCTCTGTATTCTTCGTTACCACATAGCTTTTCACCGCTTCCCCCTGCTCCGGATCAGGAACGCCAAGCACTGCCACCTCGATTATATCGGGATGACTATAAAGCACTTCCTCTATTTCTCTCGGATACACATTGTAACCACCGACAAGAATGAGGTCCTTTTTACGGTCAACGATATAAAAATAACCTTCCTCATCCTTTCGAGCTAGATCACCGGTGTATAACCAGCCATTCCGAATAGCCGCCTGTGTTTCCTCCGGCATTTTATAATAGCCCTTCATCACATTAGGACCGGAAACGATAAGCTCACCAACCTGGCCGACAGGAACCTCTTCTCCTAATTCATTCACAACCTTGTTTTCCACATGAATAATGGACTGACCAATCGAACCTGCCTTTCGTGGACGATCGAGCGGATTAAAGCAAGTAACCGGTGAAGCTTCAGAAAGTCCGTATCCTTCAGAAATAAGCACGTTGAACTTCTTCTCAAAGTTTTCGAGCAAGGAAACCGGCATCGAAGCACCACCGGAAATACATAATCGTAAGGATTGTAAGTCCTTCGGATCTCCAGCTTCGTATTGGTAAAGGAAGTTATACATAGTAGGTACACCCGCAAATACAGTCGGTTCATATTTCTTTGATAAGCGGAAGATTTCAGCAGGGCTAAATTTTGGATCAATTAGAATGGTTGCCCCACTCAATAAAGGTGCATTAAGAGCGACCGTTAAGCAAAACACATGAAACATCGGAAGAGTTGTAATAACACGGTCGTCCTCGTTCATTTTCAAATAATCGCCTGTATCTTTTGCATTGCTATATAAGTTTTTGTGAGTGAGCATGGCACCCTTTGGCTTTCCAGTTGTACCTGATGTGTACAAAATCACTGCCACATCATCCTCATTAAGCTCTGGCCCCTGATAACTTAAGTCACCCGATGCGAGTACGTTTGTAAATGTATGTAGCTTATCTCCAACCGTTAAGTTGCTATTATTGAGTCCACGTTCCTTACCTTGAGGTGTTTCACAAATGATGTAATTTTCAACCTCAGGCAGTAAATGATGCATTTTTTCTGCAAGTGGAAGTAATAGATCCAGTGCAACAACAGTCTTTACATCCCCGTTTTTAATAATATAGCCAATTTCATCCGGAGTATAAATCGGATTCACCGGAATCACTGTTGCCCCTAATCGCAGTGCTCCGTACAAACTAACAACAAAATAGGGTGAATTCCCCAAAAGTAACGCAATATGATCCCCTTTTTTGACCCCAAGTGACTCTAGCCCTGAAGCAAACTTCGTAATTGCCCCATCCAATTCAGCATACGTACTAGCCTCGTCATTAAAATAATATGCTGTTTTTTGAGGCAATGCTTTTGCTGTCTCGTGTAACTGAGCAGATAAATTCATCGCTCCATCCCCTTTATTTGGTTGTTTTGGTTTGTTCATATGGTGGTCTTAGGTGTGTGTTTGTTCGCATTCTCGTTCTTATTATGAATGATCATTCATTCATAAATAAAAATAAACCACTACTTCCATTATATTGGTTGGTAATAAGGCTTACAAGTGTAAACGCATACATTTACGAATTTTTAGACAAATCGTTTGGGAAGATATACACTGAAAAAGAAAGGATGTGGAAGATGTTACTTAAATCTAGAAAAGAGTCGGAAAACCTATTGTTATATCGCAGTTTATTTTTACGAATGAGCTTGTCTGAAAAGGATGTTTCTCATTACCAACGTCTTGAGAAGGGCTACGCTGGCGAATTGTTATTTGATCAATATATTAGTACATTGACGAATGAGTTTTTACTGTTAAATGATGTTCTACTTGATTCCGGTAATAACCTTTTTCAAATGGATTCCCTAGCAATTTTTCAAGAATCCGTTTTGTTGTTTGAAGTAAAAAATTTTGAAGGGGATTTTTTTGTTAGAGGAGACCGTTGGTATACCTCATCAGATAAGGAAATTAAAAATCCTCTAGAACAGTTACAAAGAAGCGAATCCTTGCTGCGACGCTTTTTACAAGAACATGGCTGTATGCTTCCTATTGAACCAATTTTAGTTTTTGTAAACCCTGAGTTCACCCTCTATCAAGCCCCCATGAAAACACCCATTATCTACCCTACCCAAATCCAGCGTTTACTAAGAACACTCGCCAACAAACCAACCAAAATGACTCACCTACATGAGAAAATGGCAAATAAACTTCTCACTCATCATTTGACGACATCTCCTATAAAAAGGAAACCTGAATATTCATATGAGATGCTGCAAAAGGGAATTTATTGTTCCCATTGCTACACATTTTTCAAAGATACTACAGAAACGAGATTGGTCTGTACATGCGGAACAATTGAAAGTATTGACGATGCAATCGTTAGAAGCGTTCATGAGTTTATGCTGCTGTTTCCGGATCAGTTGTAACTACGAATGGTATTTATGAGTGGTGCGGGGGTATGGTGAAGTCGAAGAAGACTGTGAGGCGAGTGTTGTCACAAAATTTCATAAAAAAGGGATACAAGCAAAAAACTTATTTTACTTTGTATAGTTAAAGAAGTCTTTAAATTTACCTTTTGAACTTTTGCCTTGGGTGCATGGGCACTCAATCATTGTTTCAGTTACCATGAGCTCTTTTTCCCTTGGTCGGCGGGCACTCAATCATTGTTTCAGTTACCATGAGCTTTTTTTTCCTTGCTCCGCGGGCACTCAATCATTGTTTCAGTTACCATGAGCTCTTTTTCCTTGCTCCGCGGGCACTCAATCACTGTTTCAGCTACCATGAGCTCTTTTTTCCTTGCTCCGCGGGCACTCAATCACTGTTTCAGTTACCATGAGCTCTTTTTTCCTTGGTCCGCGGGCACTCAACCATTGTTTCAGTTACCATGAGCTCTTTTTTCCTTGCTCCGCGGGCACTCAACCATTGTTTCAGTTACCATGAGCTCTTTTTTCCTTGCTCCGCGGGCACTCAATCACTGTTTCAGTTACCATGAGCTCTTTTTCCCTTGGTCCGCGGGCACTCAATCACTGTTTCAGTTACCATGAGCTCTTTTTTCCTTGGTCCGCGGGCACTCAATCATTGTTTCAGTTACCATGAGCTCTTTTTTCCTTGGTCCGCGGGCACTCAATCACCATCATCAAGAAATTACCTAGGTTATAAAAACCATTTTTCCCAAATTTTCACCTCGTATGCTCCCCCTCATCTTTCACCATAATAGACACGTACGGTATTTCGCTGTACAAATCCGAAAGTGGGGGTTGAGACGGATGATAACACAACAACAGCAAAACAACATGCAAACGGCTTCTACAAATAATATGATGGCTTCACCGAATATGGCAAGAACTGTGAATCATGGGGCACATGAAATTCTTGATGTGCATGAGGTGATTTCGGGTACCCTTGGTACGATTGATCAATATTTAATGTTCGAG
Organism: Bacillus coreaensis; assembly: GCF_050586445.1. Lineage (NCBI taxonomy): Bacteria > Bacillati > Bacillota > Bacilli > Caryophanales > Bacillaceae > Bacillus > Bacillus coreaensis. The sequence goes on along the minus strand of NZ_JBOCCY010000016.1, from coordinate 71,022 downwards.
CAACAGATTAAGGATCCAGAGTTAAAGGATATTGTCGTTCGACAACGTCAATTTATTACGGATCAATATAATGTGTTGGTCGAGTGCTTTAAAACTGGACAAGATCCAAGTCACCCAACTTCTAGCTATATGATGAAGCAATCCAATGATGTTGTTTATGGTATGAAATCCTCCCAACCAACTAAACCGAAACAATCTGCAGCCGAAATTGATGATAAGTGTTTATCATCTCTCATGCTTAGCTGTATGAAGTCATCTGCACAAACGATGACGATGGCTGCCGGTGAAGCAACGAATCCGATTGTTCGACGCGTGCTTCAGGATAGTATCCCTAACTATTTGGAAATGGCGTACGAAATCTTCTTATATCAAAACAAAAAGGAATATTATCAGGTTCCTCAGCTAAAAGAAGAAGATACACAACAGCTAGTCAATTCGTTCGCTACATCAGGTGGTTCCCAAGGTATCCAAGGTATCCAAGCTACACAAGGAATGCAGAATATGCAAGGCATGCAGAGCAATCAGCAAAACCGCATCCTTCAATAACACCCAAAAGGGGCTCCATCCCACGGAGCCCCACCTACATACTATTTTTCATAACCATTAGGATTGTTCTGGTGCCAATTCCATGCTGTTTCAATAATGGTTTCTAACTGGTTATACTTTGGCTTCCAACCTAGAGTTTCCTGAGCTTTTCCAGATGATGCAATTAACACAGCTGGATCGCCCGCTCGACGTGGACTAACTATAGCTGGAATTTCATGCTTTGTAACTGTTCTTGCTGTTTCAATTACCTCTTTTACCGAAAAGCCTCGGCCATTTCCAAGGTTGAACACATCACTTACCTCATTTTTACGCAAATATTCTAAAGCTAACCAGTGAGCGTTAGCAAGGTCCATAACATGAATATAATCGCGGATACATGTTCCGTCCTTTGTCGGATAATCATCCCCATAGATACCAATATGCTCTCTCTGACCTAATGCTACCTGCAAAATTATTGGAATTAAATGAGTTTCAGGTGAGTGGTCCTCTCCAATGATTCCATCCGGGTGAGCCCCAGCGGCATTAAAATAGCGCAAGGATATCGACTTTAAGCCGGAAGCCCCGTCACACCAACGGAACATTTTTTCCATTGCAAGCTTTGTTTCTCCATATGGATTCGTGGGAGACGTTTCTGACTCCTCTGAAATCGGAACCTCTTTTGGCTCTCCGTATGTTGCTGCTGTTGATGAAAACACAATTTTCTTCACATGATGCTCCACCATAACAGAGACCAGTGAGTGTGAAGCAATAAGATTATTTTCGTAATACATGAGCGGCTTCTCTACACTTTCTCCTACTAGAGAGCTTGCTGCAAAATGAATTACGGCTTCAATCGAATGCTTTGAAAACACTTCACTTAATGCTTTCGAATCGCGTAAGTCTACTTGATAATAAGTTGCGCCCTTTACCGCTGGGAGATGACCGGTTTGTAAATTGTCTACAACCACGACTTCTTCTCCATGATTCAAAAGCTCTACCACTGTGTGGCTCCCAATATATCCGGCTCCACCTGTTACTAAAATTGCCATTCATAGTCCCCCAACATGTTAATAAATTAATTGTAAAAAGTCTTCTTTTGTTACGTTACCGAAATAATGTTTAATATTTACATCGTCCAACGCTAATTGTATCACAGCTTTATCATAGCGAATTCCCGTTAGCTTTTCCTCTATATCGCTGACATCTCCAACTCCAAAGAAATCACCATAAATTTTGCAGCTTTCAATCACCCCTTTATTCACTTCCAACCTCACATCAATATGTCCCACTGGGAAACGGTGCGAGTGCTGAAGGTTAAACTTGGGAGACTTTCCGTAATTCCAATCCCAATTTTGATAACGTTCTTTTGAAAGTTTGTGTATATTTTTCCAATCTTCCTCAGTTAACACATGCTCATTTATCTTCTCTGTACCGCCAAAGATCTTCTCAAGCAGCAGGGAACGAAACTCTTCCATTGAAACCTTTTCTGTTAAAAATTCCGAAATATTGGCGACTCGGCTTCTAATCGACTTAATCCCTTTTGATTCAATTTTATCCTTACGTACCTTTAATGCTGAAACAACATGGTCAATTTCAGAATCAAACATAAGCGTTCCATGACTGAACATTCGTCCCTTTGTGGAGAACTGTGCATTACCAGAAATTTTTCTACCCTCAACCAAAATGTCGTTTCTCCCACTTAATTCTGCCTGTACTCCAAGCTCACGCAAAGCTTCAACGACCGGATCCGTAAACTTTTTAAAATTATGAAAGCTTTCTCCATCGTCCTTAGTAATAAAGCTGAAATTTAAATTTCCTAAGTCATGGTAAACTGCTCCACCACCTGAAAGCCTACGAACTACATGAATTCCGTTACCCTCAACATAATCCGTATTTATTTCTTCAATCGTATTTTGATTTTTACCAATGATAATAGATGGTTCATTTATGTAGAAAAGTAGATATGTTTCTTCTATATTTAAATTTTTCAGGCAATATTCTTCTATTGCTAAATTTATTCTTGGATCAGTAATTCCTTTATTATCAATAAATAACATACTTCTCTCTCCTTAAATTTCAATCACTTGTCCGGTGTGGGCCAAGCCTATTAGTCCATTATAATGTTGCTTTGCTTCTTCCACTAACTGCTGAAGTTCTCCATAGTGAGGAAGATGAGTTAACACGAGTTGCTTAACATTTGCTCTAGCTGCCAGCTTTCCAGCATCAAAGCTGTTCATATGCCCAGCTCCCCTGCCGTCCTGATTAGCATAGAAATTACATTCACACAAAAGTACGTCGGCTCCTTCACTAAATGAAACAAACTCCTCAATAAACGAAGTATCTGCTGTGTAAACAAGAGCTTTTCCATCAACCTCAAATCTCATCGCATAACAAGGAACCGGGTGCTTGGTTAATAAAAATTGAATAGTGAATGGACCTACTTTCAATTCAGCATTCGGATCATAAGCAATCCCTTTTGTGATCGTTTTGTACGTTAACTTAGAAAATTCATACGCATCACCATCATGTGCATAAATCGGTAATGTATTCATCTGAGCCCCTAAAAACCCTTGAATCAATCGAGCATGCTGCAAGGCGCCAATGTCTGCAATATGATCGGCATGATAATGAGATAATACAACCGCATCTAGTTCTTCAGGCTGGTAATAATTTTGTAACTTAGACAAAACCGCGCTTCCACAATCAATCAATAATTGAAAACCGTTATGTTCTAACACATAGCCTGTGCTAGCTTCATTTGCTTTTGGATAACCACCCCAAAAACCTATCGTTGTGAGCTTCATTGAACGATTCCCTCCGCTTATTATTATATCTATCGTTTATTATAGCTTTTTTATTTATTTATGAAAAATAGGTAAAACAATGATTGACACACCTAAACTGTTATAATACAATTTAGTTAATAATTAATCTGTTTCAAACACCATAATAGGGGGAACTTATATGTTTGAGAGCATTGTTGAATTTTTCAGAAACTTACCACCGAAGGAATGTGTACAATGTGGGAATAAAATTGAAGAACAACATGAATGCTATGGCAATAAGTGCGAGCATTGCATGGATGTAACAAACATATAGATTCATAGTTTACAATAAAGGCCCCAGTCAACTGACTGAGGCTATTTTTTATTCTGCCATTACACGAAACTGGCGCTTATGCATTTTTGAAAAATAAAGAATGGTACCTACCGCACAAACAACAGCGAACGCAAAAAGGATATACACGTTATGCCACATGAATGAGTAATCCCCACTTGAAATAATCGCTTTAAATCCTTGAACCGAATAAGTCATTGGCAATAATGAATTAAACGGCTGTAATGCGTTTGGAATAAGCTCTAATGGAAAGGTTCCTGCACTTGTTGTTAATTGCAAAATAAGAACGATAATGGCGACAAAACGACCTGGATCTCCAAGTGTTGTGACCAATAATTGAATTAAAGCCACAAACGTGATACTAGTAATAATCGTAAAGAAATAAAAGTAAAATATACTTTCAACCTGTAATCCTAGACCTAGTAGTAACACGGTGGCTGCTACAATCCCCTGTAATACGCCCACTACACCAATAATAGAAAATTTACTTATGAACCAGTTCATTCCACTCTTAGGAATAGATGCTGGCTCCTTTAAAGGAAACACAATGGATAAAAGTAAAGCACCTTCGAATAATCCTAATGACAGGAAGTATGGAGCGAACCCTGTACCGTAGTTTGATACCTCATTTACTTTCTTTTCCTTCACTTCGACTGGCTGTGCCATCATATCAAATGTTTTATCCGTAGCATCAACACTGGATGCTTTGTCTGCTCCTTCAGCTAGCTTCGTTGACAGTTCATTGCTACCGTCTAGTAGCCTGTTGTTACCATCGACAATTTTATCGCTACCTTCTTGTAACTGGCTGGCACTTGACGCAATGGTTTTTGATGCGTCCGGTAACTCGGTAACGCCGGACACTAACCCATTTGTACCTTCACTAATTTTTTGGGCACCAATTGAGGCTTCAGAAAGCTTTTGCTGAAATAACTCCATGCCAGACTCAAACGTTGTTTGTCCCGCAGAAAGCTCTGTAGATCCTGTTACTAAAGCCTTCGTACCTTCTTCTAATTGATGTAATCCACCTTGAAGTTCTTTTTGTCCTGCTAGTAAAGTTCCCATGCCGTTTTCAAGATTGCTTGCACCGGCGGATAAAAGAGCCGATTTTTCTGCTAGTATTTGAGTATTTGAATCTAAAGAGGCCAGTGTTTGTTCAAGTACTTTTCTCTCCTGGCCTTCAGGCATTTGTGAAATGACCGCCTGTAAGGATTGAGTGATCGCCTTTACGCCACCATTAACCGCCTCGGCACCTTTTTGCCACTCGGCAAGTGAGGTTTCTAGTGTTGCCGCCCCTTTTATTAACTCACTTGTTCCATCGATTAACGCTGGAACCTTATCATTCACCGTTTCTAGCCCTATGTTTACATCCGTAATTCCTTGATGCAAACTGCCTAGCCCCGTTTGAATTCTCTTTGAGGCTGTCATAAGTTCGTTTTGGCCACTGCTTAATTGTCCTAAACCTGCTGATAAATTGGACGCCCCTTTATTGAGGACAATTGTCCCGTTCGTAGCACTAGTCATTCCTTCCGAGAACTTTTCTGTTCCATTTGAAAATTGGGTCAGCTTATCATGAAAGTTTGAAGTCCCTGCCAAAAGATCAGCTGTTCCAGTGCTTAAATCATTCGCACCTTCACTTGCTTTTGTTATTCCATCTGCAAGTTCTCCTACTTTGTCAAACATACTTTCTGCATATGTTTCTGTTACTTTTGCTGAAAGAGAGGCTTTAATCTTTTCAATAGCAGTGCCACCAATTTGTGCTGCTAAAAAGTTATAGCCTTCATTTGGTGTATACGTAAGTGCAAGCTTCTCTGGGTTTTCATCTAAAAGTGTGGTCGCATTTTCAGAAAAATCATCTGGTATCTCGACGATCATATAATATTTTTGGTTTTCTAGGTCATCGTTTGCCACTGCACGATCAACAAACTCAAAATGAAAATCTTGACTTTCCTTTAACTTAGCGACTAAGTCCTCACCTAAATGAAGTTCTTTTCCTTCATAGGTTGCACCTTCATCTTCATTTACAATCGCTACGGGAAGATCCTTCAAGTGATCATATGGATCCCAAAATGCCCATAAAAACATCCCACTATATAAGACTGGTATAAAAAGTACAGCAATAAGTGGGATCAATAGTTTCCGATTTCGAAACACCGCTGTGATTTCTTCTTTTAGAAGATCATTTTTCAATTGTTATTCTCCCCTTTTTTCAAACTGACTAAAATGTTCATTTGGTCATTTTATAACAAAAAAGAAGGGCTTATTTGGCTAAACCCTTAAATATATATTGTTCGAATAACTTGGCTATCTCTTCTTTTTCGAGTGGTGGATTATTTTTTTCCCAGTCGAAAATTAAAGCAATATATAGCTTTAGCATAACAAACGCCGTAACCTTTGGGTCACAAGATTGTATACTTCCTGTTTCAATGGCTTTGGCAACTCGTTCTTCAATATTTCTCAATATATTATTTTCCATCCGAATAATCACATCTACTACTGCAGGTGTACCAATTTCTCTTGCTTCCTGAAAAAGCTTAATTGAAAGCTGGTGGCTCATCCGAAATTCAAGGATTTGATACAATGCTTGATGCAGCTTTTCATGAAATGGCAAATCGCCTAAAAATGCTTCATCTGCTGTTACTTTTAGCTCCTTAATCAGGCTAGATATAATCTCATCAAACAACTCTTCTTTGTTTTTAAAAAAGGTATAAATCGTTCCTTTACCAACATTTGCAATTTTGGCAACTTGGTCTATGGTCGTAGCTTTATAGCCAAACTGTGAAAAAGACTTTGTCGCAGCCTCAACAATGAGTTTTTTTCGATCAATCCCCATATCTTCACCTCAAAAACTGACCAAATGAACAAAATGGTCATTTTGCATAATCAGTAATTTACCATTTTCTAGAGTTTGTGTCAATAATGAAAAAGAGACTCATAGTAAAGAGTCCCTTAAAAATATTTTATTGAAGAAATTGTAATACCTTTTTTACTGCTGCCTCACCTTGATCAATACAATCAGGAATCCCTAAGCCTTCAAAAGAAGCTCCTGCTAAAAATACACCTGGCAATTCTTTCGCAACATGCTCATTGACCGTTTCAATTCTTTGTTTATGTCCAACGGTGTATTGAGGCATAGAATCCTTCCACCTTGAAACAATAACAAAATCAGGATCCATAGTGATATTCATGGTTTTATTCAAGTCTTCAAGAACAATTCTAGTTAACTCATCATCAGATAAATCTACAATCGCCTCATCGCCAGGACGACCAACGTAACATCGAAGCAGAACACTACCTTCAGGGCATGCATGTGGCCATTTTTTATGTGTCCACGTACAGGCAGTTATCGAATAATCGCTATTTCTAGACACGACAAATCCGGTCCCATTGATATCCTTTTCTACTGCTTCTTTTGGAAAAGCCAATGCAACAGTTGCCACTGAAGTTGATGGCATATGTTCAAAAGGATCGAAGAAATCATACTGTTGAAACATCGCATGTGTTACATGATGTGGTACCGCTGAGATAATCGCATCAGCTGCAAGTTTGTCTCCATTGTTTAACTCAAGCTTGTATCCTTTATCCAGTTTTTTAATTCGGTCAATACGGATTCCCTTCAACACCGACCCGACCTCAAGTTTTGCTTCAATTCCGTCCACTAAAGACTGTAACCCAGAAGTCAGTGTTAAGAAAATACCTTTACTTTTTGTTTCAGTCGATTTTTTCGGAGCTTGGGGTGTTGCCTTTTTCATTCCCAGAACTAAGCTGCCATATTTTTGTTCTACCTGATAAAACTGTGGAAAGGTAGCCATGAGGCTCATTTGGTCAATATCCCCTGCGTAGATACCCGAAAGAAGTGGCTCAATTAAATTTTCAACCACTTCATCTCCTAATCTTCTCCTAAAGAAGGTACCTAATGATTGATCCTCAACTGGATTTGACTTTGGTAAAACAAAATCAGCTGCGGCTCTTAACTTTCCTTGAATAGAAAATAGTCCAGTCGTAACAAATGGGGCCAGTTGTGTTGGGATACCCATAACAGAACCACCTGGCATCGGATGCAGCCTCTCTTGAACCAATACATACGATTTCCCAGCTGTATTGTTCACAAGCTTTGACTCCAGTCCTGCTTCCTTTACAAGACGCGTGGCACTTTGCTTTCTCTCTAGGTAGGAGTCCGGACCTCTTTCAATGACAAAACCGTCACGAACAACAGTCTGTATTTTTCCGCCTAGACGATGCGTTGCTTCAACAAGACATACGTCAATCGGTAAGCCCTTTTCACGAGCTTCCTTTTGTAAGTAGTAAGCAGCTGTTATACCTGTTATGCCTCCCCCAATTATGACAACCTTCTTTTTTTCTTCCAACACGGTTAATCGCCTTCTTTTCTAAAAGTTGTTTACTTTATCTCTTTTAACTTGTCCAGTACAACTGTCGCCATCGCATCAATGAATAATGGTTGTGAATTCGGCATTTCTGGTCGGTAATACGACACACCTAATTCTTCCGTAATAATCTTACACTCATAATCGTTATCATAAAGAACCTCTAGATGGTCTGCCACAAAGCCAACTGGTGTGTATACGAATGCTTTATAACCATTCTTTTCGTATAACTCTCTCGTTAAATCCTGAACATCAGGTCCAAGCCATGGCTCTGGTGTATTCCCAGCACTTTGCCAGCCTACAGCATAGTTTTTTACACCGGCACTCTCAGCAATGTAATCAGCTGTTTTTTGAAGCTGATCCGGATATGGATCCCCCGATTGAAGGATTTTCTCAGGTAAGCTGTGAGCAGAAACAATTAAAACCGAATGATCTTTTTCTTCTGCTGGCATAGAATCAAAAGTTGCCCTTACTTTCTCAGACCAATACTGAATAAACTTAGGCTCATCAAACCAGCTTTCAACTGATGTAATTTTAAGATTTCCATGTTTCTCCGCTTCCTCATGTGCTCGTCCGTTGTATGACTTTACGCTAAAGGTAGAGAAATGCGGCGCAAGCACGATACTCACTGCTTCTTGAATGCCATCGTCGTGCATTTGTTTCACAGCATCTTCAACAAACGGTTCGATATGCTTTAAGCCTAAGTAAAGCTTAAATTCCACTTGATCCTGAACTCTATTTAAATGCTCCTGTAATTTCTCTCCTTGTTCTTGCGTTATTTTAGCAAGTGGAGAAATGCCACCAATTGCTTCATAGCGATTTTTTAAATCCTCTAGCATTTCAGGAGATGGCTTACGGCCATGGCGAATATGCGTATAATAACGTTCAATATCCTCCTCCTTGTAAGGAGTTCCATAGGCCATTACTAAAAGCCCCATTACTTTCTTTGTCATAATATCCCTCACATCCTGTTTCTTCACGATATTTCAGCAATTTTTTCACTCATTCATTTATTTTGCCAAAAAAAACGTGATAGTGCTAGTAATAATACTTAAAATATAATAATAATTATCACTTAAGAATTATTACGCTTGTTTGCTGCAGTATATTCATGAACAAAAGTTGTTAGTCGCTTTAATGTTTCAGGGTTAACGGAAGGAAACACACCATGTCCTAGGTTAAAAATATGCCCAGGGTGCGCAAGTCCTTGATCAAGTATCGCTTTGGCACGCTCCTCTATTACTTCCCATGGAGCCAATAAAATAGCTGGATCTAAGTTTCCTTGAACCGTTTTATGAACTCCCATTTGGCGAACTTCTTCAATTTGTAAACGCCAATCTAACCCAACCACATCCAGCGGTAGATCATTCCATTCTAGTGCCAAATGGCTTGCACCCACACCAAACATAATTAATGGGACATTTTCTTCTCTAAGTGCACTAAAAATTCGATTCATCACTGGCTTAATAAAATAGCGATAGTCTTGAACATTTAAGGCACCAACCCAAGAATCAAAGATCTGAATGGCACGTGCGCCGGCTTTTATTTGGGATTTCACATATGTAATAGTCATCTCAGCCAATTTATCCATTAGCGCAAACCATGCCTTTGGTTCTGAGTACATAAATGATTTGGTTTTGTTATAGTTTTTCGAAGGACCACCTTCAATCATATAGCTAGCTAGTGTAAAAGGTGCTCCCGCAAATCCGATAAGGGGCACATTTAATTGTTCCTCCGTTAGAAGCTTTATTGTATCAAGCACATATGGAACATCCTCTTCTGGGTGAATCTCGCCTAATTTCTCTACATCAGTAAATGATCTAATAGGATTTGAAATGACCGGTCCAATTCCTGATTTTATTTCTACATCGACTCCGATTGCAGGTAGCGGTGACATAATATCTTTATATAAAATGGCTGCATCGACATCGTATTGCTCCACTGGAAGTCTTGTTACATAAGCACAAAGCTCAGGCTGATGAGTGATTTCAAATAAAGAGTATTTTTCTTTAATTTCACGATATTCAGGTTGAGACCTTCCTGCCTGTCTCATATACCAAACAGGGGTATAATCCGTTTGTTCTCCTCTTGCTGCCTTTAAAAATGTTTCATTAATTTGTCTTACCATTATGTTGACCCCTTTCAAAAAACAAGCTAACTCCCATTTTAATATACTTTACTCATATTTTAAAAATACTGCGCTTACATACACATCTTCTAATATAGCTTTTTCTACTATAGATGTATAGATAACCGCCTCATCTGTCAAAAAATCTTCTTTTTTTAGATAATGGTTTTTCTTCTAAAACAAGTTGAAATTAGGATTGGCTAGCTCTTCTCGTTATAATTAATTTATACATTATAAGGGGTGAAAGAGTATGAATATCTTTATGACGAATGGGACCTATGAGTTTATGCACTCATTAAAGGAAAAGCATTTTCAAGAAAAGATGCTCCTAATGCAGGATAATGAAACAACACTTCTCATCCATGAAACAGATGGGAATACAGTCTTTGCCTCCCCAAGGAAATATGAAGCCATTGATCAATCGGGGGAATTGGCAAATGGAGCATATTATGTGTTTAACAATATTCCTGTTAGCGAAGAAGGTAGGCCGGTGTTCGAGTATCGCTTTAAAAATCGGGCAAGACTCATTGAGCAGGAACCTGGATTTGCAGCCATTCGAGTGCTACGTCCCCTTTCTAACGATACATACATCATTTTGACTGCATGGAAGGAAGAAAAGGACTTTTTAAATTGGCAGGAGTCTAAGGCTTATGAAAAGGCTCATGAGAAAAGTAGAACCGAGAAAGGAATTGATCAGCAGAAACCACAAATCTTCTCTAGACCTTCCTTTGTGACAAAATATCATCTTGTGCTAGAGAAGGAATAAGAAAAAAGCCGGGAATGCTATCCATCCCGGCCCTCTTTAAATTTCATTAGTCCATTTCGATTTGCATATACGGCCGCCTGAGTTCGATCTGCCACTTGTAATTTACCCAAGATATTACTTACATGAGTTTTCACCGTCTTCACACCGATGTATAGCTCATTACTAATTTCCTGATTCGTTTTTCCATCACCAATGCATATTAATACTTCCATTTCTCTATCTGTGAGCTCATCATGCGGTTTCTTTTCTTTTACTCTCAAACGGCTCATCATACGATTGGCAACTTTTGGTTCGATCACTGATTCGCCTCGAGCCGCTTTTCTAATCGCTTGAACGATTTCATCAGCCGTTGCTGTTTTTAGCATATAGCTATATACCCCAGCCTCAATCGCTGGAAATACTTGTTCATCATCATAAAAGCTAGTAATGATAATAATTTTACAATTAGGGTTAAAAGATAAAATGGCTTTGGTTGCATCAATTCCCGTACCATCTTCCATAAGTAAATCCATCAGAACAACATCCGGCTTTTTATCAGCAACTAGAGTCACTGCATCTTTTCCACAATTAGCTTCTCCTACAATCTCAATATCTGGTTCAGTCTGTAAATATGAGATAATTCCTTTACGTACCACTTCATGGTCATCTACGACAGCTAGTCTAATCATACAGTCCCCCTCCCGGTCACAGGTATTCTAATATCAATATATGTACCTTCCTTCTTTTTGGAGCGAATCGTAAAAATACCACCGATCTCTTCACATCGTTCTCTCATTGTTTTCATTCCATAAGACGTCATACGAACAATCTCTGGGTCGAAGCCTTTTCCGTTATCTCCTATAAACAAATAAATATACGATTCCTTTTCAGTTAACGTTATGGTTATTTTTGTAGCTTCTGCATGTTTTAAAATATTGGACAGTGCTTCTTGAATAATACGAAACAAATGCTCTTCCATTGCTTTTGAAACACAATCAAGCTCATCAATGCTTGCTTGAAATTCAAGGCCAGTTTTCCATTTTAACTCTTGAATTAACTTGATTACACCATCGCATAGACTATCATCTTTTAACTGAACTGGTCGAAGATGAAGTAATAATGCTCTCATTTCACCTTGTGCTTTAACCGCAATTTCTGATATTTGTTCTAATTGTTCCTTCGCTTTTAACGGGTTATTATCAAATGTTCGGATGGTAGCTGAGCTAATCATACTGAGCGCAAACAATTGCTGACTAACCACATCATGAAGATCTCTTGCCAATCGTTGTCGTTCTTCCATGACTGCAGCAGCATGTGCAGTCTGTGCAAGCGCAGTCTTTTCATCAGCTAATCTTCTCGTGGAATATACTTGATCCTGAATATATTCAGCCAAATGGTTTAATTCTTCGGTAATAAGGCCAATTTCATCCTTCTCAAATTCTGGTATTCTCTCAGAAAACTTCCCACTTCTTAGCGTAGAAATAAACAAGTAGATATCTGACAATCTTCCTTTAATTAAATAACTTCCCTTAATGCCAAAATAACCCCCAATAAGCAATAGGATCAAAAAAACATAGAGGGTAAGCCAAAAGGTTGTATGTATGGATAAGCTTGATTGCACATTAAATACATATATTTGTAATCCTAGAAAGAAACAAAGAGAACTAATGAATGCCATCATAATAAAACTTTGCAAAAACCAGAAACGAATCCCCACTCTTTTCTTCATAAGCTTCACCTATACCTTATCAATACGTACAGATCCAATTTTCAACTCAATCGATATCTTTAACTTTCTAACAGCTTCCTCGTAACCTGGCGATTGATAAGTTAATCCACGATTGATTGAATCGGTTTCCTTATCAAAGATACGAATATCTCCTACCTTAATATAAGATTGGACAAAAACAGGAACATCTTCTGGTATGATCATCTTGACATCTCCAATCCACCCTTGAACGATGATCGGAGTTTCTTTTTCCGGAATATATGCTTGGCTAAAATCAATGAAATAGTCTCCAATTGTGTTATAGAGCTCCATTGGCTCTACTGACCAATTCGCTTGTTTAAAACTAACATCACCAATCGAAAATCCTCTAGCTCTTTTTCTCTTTTTCCTTCCTTTTTCACTCATGGTTCTAAACGCATCTATAGGCATATCCTCCTGAAAATGAAACTTAATTTTGTTTCTTCTAGTCAGAATGCTAACAGCAATGTAAATAATCATATAGGGCCAAAGCTTCCAAAACTCCCAAAATCCAAAATCTAATTTACCAAATCGATCGAATATTAATATAGAAGAAAAAAGTAATAAAAATAGAGAGAAAAACAAATTTACCCTTTCAACTAAGGCTTTTATAAAAAGAATCGTCGCAATGACAAATAGCAGAAATGGATAAGAAACGACAAATAACTCTGTTATTTCCAAGGAAATGACACCTATATTAACGAGAAGGAGCACACCCCCTACAAGTAAGAGCATTATTGCAAAAAGCACTTGGTTTATAGTTTGATATCTCAAATCATCCGCCTACTTTCAATCAATAGCTTAATAATTCGATACTTTTCTATTTTCTCCTTCATTCATTTTACCTCTTCTTTTGTAAACTTGAACCAAACTCTAGGTGTTCTTTTTCTCCGTCTAGAGACGGAAAGATTTTCTTTTCCCTCTCACATCTTTGCCCATTTTACATATTCTGTAGCAACCAACCATATTAGGGAAACAGCCTAAAAAGGCATGCTCCCTTTTATAGGAGAAAGGAGTTTGTTCGATGGGTATTGAGTTAACAGCATTACATTGGATTTACCTTTCCTTTATCATTTTAATTATAGGTTTCATGGTCATGAGAAGAGATACCTCACTCGTGTGTATAACGGGAATTTTTTTAATAGCGATTACTGCTACCGGTTCACTTAGCGCTTCTATTAGTGATATATTTTCTAGTTTTATTTATGCTATTACTGAGTTGCTCCCAACTATTCTAGTCATTTCCATAATCGTAGCTATGAGTAGAAGTTTAACTGCAACCGGTATTAATGATGTGATGATTTCTCCTTTTGCAAAAATCATCCGTACACCAGCACTCGCATACTGGACGATCGGTATTTTGATGATGGTTATTTCTTGGTTTTTTTGGCCGTCTCCTGCCGTTGCACTCTTAGGTGCCGTATTACTACCTGTTGCAATCCGAGTCGGTCTACCTGCATTAGGTGTGGCAATGGCTATGAACTTATTTGGTCATGGAGTTGCGCTTTCAGGTGATTTTATAATTCAGGCTGCACCAAAATTAACTGCTGATGCTGCTGGATTACCAGTTAGTGAGGTCATTAGTGCGAGTGTTCCTCTTGTCATCGTCATGGGTGCTGTTACCACCATAACTGCTTTCTTCTTTTTAAAAAGAGATATGAAGCTCGGGAAGCTAACCACAACTTCTTATATTCAATCTAAGTCTACGGATGAAAATACAGAGAAAAACTTATTATCTCTTAAACAGAAAAGATTTTTCTCATTGATGATTCCCATTTTATTTTTATTAGATGTTGTCGCCATGTTCTTACTCGATTTACAAGGAGGGGACGCAACGGCATTAGTTGGTGGAACATCGATCGTTATCCTCATACTAATTACAATCGTTGGGCATAAAAACAAAGGACTTGAAAAAACAACAAGCTACTTAATAGAAGGATTTCAATTTGGTTTTAAGGTTTTTGGACCTGTTATTCCGATTGCTGCCTTCTTTTATCTTGGCGATGCTGGCTTTTCAGTCATCATTGGAGAATATTTACCGGAAGCATCACAAGGGATCGTCAATGACCTTAGTATCTCCTTAGCTGGTATTGTTCCGTTAAGCAATGAAATTGCAGCCGTAACTCTTACAACGGTCGGAGCTATTACTGGGTTAGATGGATCAGGTTTCTCAGGCATTTCATTGGCTGGTTCTGTTGCCAACCTGTTTGCTGAAGGAATTGGTGCAGGTGCTGCCACATTAACGGCTCTCGGCCAAATTTCGGCCATATGGGTTGGGGGTGGAACATTAGTTCCTTGGGCTCTGATTCCGGCAGCCGCCATTTGTAATGTTGACCCGTTTGAATTAGCTAGACGAAACCTGCTTCCAGTTTGTATTGGTCTCATCGTTACCACGATTGTAGCCATCTTTTTAATATAGAAAAAAACATCGTCAGATTCCTTCTGACGATGTTTTTTTATTTCAACAGTCCGACCAATTCTAATCCGTATGCGATCCCATCTTCATCCACATGCTTGGTTACGTATTTAGCAGCACTCTTCGCCTTTTCGTGTGCATTTCCCATTGCTACGCTATTCTTAACAAAGGAAAGCATCTCAATATCATTTAATCCATCTCCAAAAGCATACACATGCTCAGGTGCAATACCAAAATGGTTCATAGCCGCTTGAATTCCTATCGCCTTTGATCCACCAGCAGGTAACACATCAACCGCATAGTCATGCCAACGAATAAAATCTAATTGAGGAAATGCTGATTTATAATCCACTTGATCTTCATCTCTATATATTAAAAAGGATTGATATATTTCTCGATCTCGGTGGTATAGAGGATCATATCCAACCTTTCCACTCACGTTTAAAGAACCAACAGCTGCTTCTAACATTGTATGTGACTCTACATTCCCCTTCATATCCTCGTGATCAAGATACACAATCGGGTGTTGATTTTTAGTTGAATAATTTGTAAGTTCTTCTAAAGCTGAGGTGTTGATTGGATTTTTGTATATCACTTGTCCATTTAATACGACATACTGTCCATTAAAGCTTACATAATTATCTATTTCTAACTCCTTACGAATCTCGGTTATATTAAAAGGAGATCTTCCTGTGGCAATAGCAACCTGATGACCTAGATCCTTTAACTGCTGAATAGATTCCTTTGCCGATTGTGGTAACTTTTTTTCTTCATTATATAATGTTCCATCAATATCAAAAAAGACCAATTTTTTGGACATGTATCTTCTCTCCCAATTAGAAACCCCATCCAAAAATTGAATGGGGCTACTTGATTTTATTCAGCAAGTCCTTCTTTAGCTAATACATCCGTAAGACCTTTTAACGCTTCCTCTTCATCTGCACCCTCAGTTGTAATTGTAATTGATGCACCTTTAGGAATACCTAAAGACATGACACCCATGATAGACTTGAGGTTAACTTCCTTTTCCTTGTAAGCTAGTTTCACATCTGAGTTGAATTTACTTGCCGTGCTCACAAGAAGTGTTGCTGGTCTTGCATGAATACCTGTTTCATCAATTACTGTAAAAGTTTTCTTTGCCATCATTAAAACCTCCTAATATGCTTATAGCTTCTCACCGTTTGATTCGATCACGGATTTGTACCATCCAAAGCTTTTCTTCTTGATTCGACGAAGGTCGTGTTCTCCTTCTTCGTGTTGATTCACATAAACGAATCCGTAACGTTTTTGGAATCCATTCAACCAGCTTAAAAGATCGGTAAATGACCATACGCAATATCCAATCATCTCAACACCATCCGAAATCGCTTCTTGAATGGCTACTAGATGTGTTCGAATATAATCAATACGATATTCATCATTTACCACATCATTTTCTTCAAGCTTATCATACTCCCCTAACCCGTTTTCACTGATTAAGATTGGCAGGCCATATCGGCTTTGTATGCGACGAAGTCCAATTCGAAGTCCAACCGGATCTATATTCCAATCCCAGTTGGTTCTTTCTAAATTGTCATTCTTGACCGTTTTAAATACACCTGGAATTCCTCTGTCTTTTGTTGTTCCTTTTTTCCCTGATGTATTAAAATGGCCCTCTGTTACTCCATCAAGCGGGTTTTCTTCGTATGTGGTTGTTTGGTAATAGTTTACACCCATGAAATCAGGTTTACCAGCTTTTAATAATTCAAAGTCGCCTTCTTCTACCTTTGGTGCCAATCCGTTTTTTTCTAGATAGTTCCAAGTTGCCTCTGGGTATTTCCCCCACGCGTATACGTCCATCCACCAATGGCTCGAAAATCCCTCTGCATTTTCAGCGGCTAATATATCTGATGGCTTTGATGTGGCAGCATAGGCAGGCGAATAAGCAAAGCTCGGACCGATTCTCCCATTTGGAACATATTTACGGAATTCTTTAATGACGCTTGCATTTGCTAAATTAGCATGGTGATTTACTTGATAAAAGAGTTTGTCATCCTTTACTCCTGGTGGATGAGCTGCCCACTGATACCCAAGCATCGTAAAAATATTTTGCTCATTTAAACTTACCCAATACTTAACACGATCACCAAATCGCTTGAATAAAATGTTACTGTAATTCGTGAAATCTTCTATAATCTTTCTTGATTCCCAACCACCATATTCATCTTGTAACGCTTGAGGCAGATCCCAATGATATAGCGTAAGAACAGGTTCAATATTATGCTTTACGAGCTCATTGATCAGATTGTCGTAAAACTCTAGACCTTTCTCATTAACTTCCCCTTTTCCTTGTGGAAGAATTCTTGTCCACGCTACAGAAAAACGATATGCCTTCATTCCCATTTCTGCCATTAACTGCACATCTTCTTTATATCGATGGTAATGATCGACTGCTACATCACCCGTTGTTCCTTTAAATGTTTTTCCAGGTATGCGTACGAATAAATCCCAGTTTGATGGTCCTTTTCCATCCTCGTCCCATGCACCTTCTACTTGATAAGCTGCAGAAGCTGCCCCCCAGAGGAAATTTTTAGGAAACGGCTTTAATTGCTTATGTATCATGATAATCTCTCCTTCACTTTTCCCTTATTCCATAAGTAATGAATATGGTTCTGATGCTATTACACCAGAACCAATTCTTTGTTATTATGCTTCTTTCCGCAGAAATTACTGAAACAAAAGGTTAGCTAGAAACTTTCTCTAACTTAATCGTTTCGTACAGATCCACAAATTCAGTTGCTAAATCTTTTAATGTGATTGCATTCATTAAGTGATCTTGAGCATGAACCATTAATAGAGAAATTTCTACTTTTTCTCCTCTAATTTCACCTTGAATCAATGAAGTTTGAACATGGTGTGCTTCGTTTAATGCATCTGCAGCTTCCTGTAGTTTTGCACGTGCTTCTGTGAAATCTCCACGCTTCGCTGCTGCGATCGCTTCCATTGAAGAGCTTTTTCCATTTCCACCATGTAAAATAATCTGAAATACTGTTTCTTCCATTGTTGCCATTGTAAGTCCCTCCGTATAAAAAGCACTCTCACACAAACTCATGTGAGAATACTTCTACTATTTTTTTAATGTTTAATTAGCTCACTTTTGATGAATTATTTACTCCGCCTTCTTCTTGATGCTTCATCTTATCCCACATTCTGAAGAACGGGAAGTAGATAGCTAGAGCGATAACGACGTTGACAGCCTGCATGACCGCACCTGAGATTTTACCTCCAGTTGCTAGGTATCCACCGATAATTGGTGGCGTTGTCCAAGGAATCGCGATACCTGCTGGCTTCGCAACTAAACCTAACTTCATTGAGTAATACGTTACAATGATTAACACGATTGGTGTTAAGAAGAACGGTACGATTAGTAATGGGTTCATTACGATTGGCGTACCAAAGATGATTGGTTCGTTGATCATGAATGTTCCAGGACCAGCCGATAATTTACCAAGCGCCTTCATTTGTTGGCTCTTTGCCCAGAAAAGCATGAGCATCGCTAGACCAAATGTTGCACCTGTACCACCGATATTGACGAATACTTCAAAGAATTGTGATGTGAAAATGTTCGGTAATTCTTCACCTGCACGGAACGCAATTTGGTTTTCTTCTGTTGCCATTAACCAAACTGGGCTTAGTACACCTGCAACGATGTTTGTTCCATGAAGACCTGCAGACCAAAGCATCATAATAAGCATGTAGGCAACAATTGAACCGATTAAACTTCCACCTAATAATCCAAGTGGCTTACCAAGTACTAATTGAACCACATCATGAATACTGCTGATTCCAAAGTACTCAATTACTAAGCGAATAAGGAAGATCGTAGTAATAACGATAAAACCAGGAACAAGTGCAACAAACGATTTACTTACTGCTGGTGGAACACTATCTGGCATTTTAATAACGATATTTTTCTTAAGAATAAGGTTATATACTTCTGTAGAGAATAATGCGATTAAGATGGCTACGAAAAGTCCTTTACTTCCCATAAATGCAACTGGAATCGCTCCTCCAACTGCAATTGCTTCTGTTGCTCCATCTGGAGTAAACGGTACATTGAATGGTGTAGCTAGTAAGAATGCACAAAGGGAGATAACTCCTGCTGTAATGGCGTCAATGCCATACCGCTCAGCTAGACGATATGCAATACCGAATGCTGCAATTAGACCCATCATGTTAAACGTTGCATCTGTTGGATACATTAGTTTTGCTAACCATTGATCTCCGAACACACTTGCCATGAACTCAGCGTAACCTGGAATCGGTAGGAAACCCAAGATTAGGAATACAGAACCGATAATAATCATTGGCATTGCTAGGATAATTCCATCCTTTAAAGCGCCTAAGTGTCTTTGTGCGGCTAATTTACCAGCAAAAGGCATAAACTTTGATTCAAGGAAACCTAAAAACTTATTCATCACGTTTCATTCCCTTCTCTATAAAGAGATATTTAGTTTTTTAGTGCTACAGCTGTTTTTAACACTTCTGCCCCATTACACATTCCGTAGTGAATTGGGTTAATAGAATCAACCGGGATATTCTTTTCTTTTCCAAGTTGTTGCATTTGAGGTAATAGATAACGTACTTGTGGTCCAAGAAGCAATACATCCGCTTGATCGATATTTGCTTTTACTTGGTCTGCACTTACTGCCCAAATTTTTGACTCAAGGCCTTGTTCTTTTGCAGCCGCTTCCATTTTTGTTACTAGTAAACTTGTAGACATACCTGCCGCACAACATAATAAGATGTTCATCATAATTCCTCCTAATATTCTCGAATACTCTCTTATTCTGAGAGCGTTTAAGTGAAAGATTGACTGATATCAAGAAGGCTTACTTTTTATTGTTTTGCTTTGGTTCTCTTCTTGATGTCTTTATTGTAAGTGTAAAACGCTTTCACCTACATCTATCATTTTTCCGTTTCTCAAAGGAAATGGCTATTGAATTCTTTTTTACATAAAAAAAACAGGTAGCCTATCACCCTGTTTTCGCTTTATATATTTTTTAATAGTTTTGCATATTTTAAAACTTCTACACCATTACAAGTTCCATAATGAACAGTATTGATCACTTCCACTGGAATTCCTTTTTTATCTCCAAGTCTCTTCAGTTCAGGCAGTAAATGACGAACTTGTGGTCCTAGTAGGATAACGTCTGCATCTTTTATATGTTTATAAACAACATCCCCGGGTACTGCCCAGATTTTATTATTTTCCCCCTGATCGACTGAAATTTGATTCATTTTTCTTACTAGTAAGCTTGTTGACATACCAGCTGCACAGCATAATAAAATATTCATCAAAAGTCCTCCTTTACTGACACACAAAGTAATCGCTTACAATGAATTTCCTTTTTTAAAAGAAAAGACACCAGCCTCTACAGCTTTAAGAAGGTGTCTTTAAATTCATGATAGGACTTTGCCTTTATTAATTGTTGTACCAGCTCACGATCATCGATCACTTTACCGAGCATATCGTACATTCTTTGTAAATCTCCGCTACTATCTCTTTCTACACTAAGTAAACAAACAAATTGTACAAGTTTATCGTCCCACTCTATTGGCCTTTGTAAGGTACAAATCGACCAGAATGTCTCGTCTGTTAATGGATTTAATGGATGTGGGATAGCTACAAAATTTCCAAAGGAGGTGGAAGAAAGAGATTCCCTCTCCTTCACTGATTCAATGAAAACATCATCTATCAAACCCATATCTTTCAAATTCGAAAACATGTAAGACATTACTTCTTCTTTTGATAAAAGTGCTTGTTGTAAGAATACTAGTTCTTCCCTTGTATACTCGAGGGTTGTCGTTTGCTCTGACACAACCGTCTTAATTTTATTTAAATCTTGATCACCTAAAAATGTGTTCACATGAATAACTGGAACGGACATTTTTTGCTGAATAGGTACTGTACTAATAATAAAATCAATATCATGTAGATCCATCTGCTGAAGCTTATAAAATTCGGTTGTGTCAACAATATCAAGCTTCGGTCCAAAGGTTGACTGAAGCTTATAGTAAAGCAATCTCGCACTACCTACTCCTGATGCACAAACAATTAAGCATCTTTTCGGACCATGGTGGATTTGCTTTCGCTCCATGGCTACTCCTATATGGAGGGCTAAGTATCCAATTTCATTCTCGTCTATATCAATACTAAGCTGTTTTTTTAACTCTTTACCCGCAATGAGCCCTGCTTGAAACGCTACTGGATAATTAGCCTTGATTTCATCAATCATTGGATTTCTCAAGTTCATTCCATAACGGTAACGATTGATTGCTGGCTTAATATGTAGACACATTTGTTCCAAGAGTTCTTTATCTTCGCTAATTCCTAATGACAGCTTTTCATCGATTTTTGCAAGAATGTCGGATACTAACTGAGCAATTTTTTTATCAATCACCTTCTCCACTTGCTCACCAGGTGATTTTTCAATCATTTTTGTACCTAAAAGATGAATCGCTATATAGGCGACCTCATTTTCTGGAAAATCAACCATAAGGCTTTCACTTAGATTTTTTACAATTTTTTCAGCAACAGAAAATTCTTTTTGTCCAATGATTTCATTTAGCTCATCTGAATACAATAACACATGATTTCCTTCACGGATACGCTTACAAGCAATTGCTACATGGATAATTAAATTATTTAACCCGACATCAGATAGGGTAATATGATGCTCTCTAATAAGCGCTAAAATGACGTTTCGAATGATTAGAATTTCTTCCTTGGTTAGGATATTCAATTGTTCATTAACAATATCAAGTTCGTCCCTTTTTTTATTAAAAATATAATCCGACATACAAAAGCGGACCTTGACTTCATCACCTTTAATCCTTAAACCATAATTAGGTTTCTTTTCTAAACTTAATCCATACCGTGAGAGGATTTTCTTAATATCCTTTACGTCATTTAAGATGGTTGAGCGACTAACAAATATTTCATCAGCCAAGTGATCAAGCTTTACAAATTTATTTGTTAGAAGTAGCCTCGTAATAATATACCTTATCCGTTCTTCAGGTGAGTCCGGTCTCCCAACGCTCGTTTCAGCCGTATCTTGAAACACTTCATTTATAAAGGTGATAAACTGTTGATTATTATTTACAACTAGTTCATATCCTGTTCCTCGTACTGATTTTATATCTGCACCGTTCTTTTCAAGGATTGCCTGAAGGTCTTTCATATCATTTCGAATGGTTCTTGATGTTACTTTAATAACACTAGCTAAATACTCGCTCGTAATAGGCACCTTCGCTCCTATCAGTTCTCCGAGTATCATCGTGAGACGAGAAATAATCATGTCGAACCTACTCCCCTAGAATCTTTTTCTTTCTAAAATATGTTTAGTTTCGTTCTACGGACTTTTCTGAAAAGTTAACATTACTCGCTATTTCTTGTCAAGGTGATAATTAAAATAAGACTTCCTTCTTGATTTTCAATGACTGTAAGAATAGGATAACATTGTATATTAATTTATTGGAGGGAATGCCTTGAGTAGCGCTGATAAAGTAATTGGATATGTAGGAACGTACACAAAAGGTGATAGCGAAGGGATTTATCGCTTTGTTTTAGACACAAAATCAGGAAAAATAGAAGAGGTTGAACTTGCTGGTAAAGTAGAAAACCCTACCTATGTTTCTATTACCGGAGATAACAAATTTCTTTATTCGGTTTCAAAAAACGGTGATCTTGGTGGAGTAACTTCTTTTTCAATTGAAGAAGGTACAGGAAAGCTTCAAAAAATTAATGATCAAGGGTCGGCTGGTTCTCCTCCTTGTCACTTAGAAATTAACCCGGATAATACGGCACTGTTTACCGCGAATTACCATAAAGGAACAGTTGAAGTGCATAAGGTAAACCCAGAAACGGGTGAAATTCAACCTGCTTCTTCAAGTGTTGCCCACACTGGAAGCGGTCCAGATCCTAGACAGGAAAAGTCCCATACACACTACTCTGGCCTAACTCCTGATGGAAAATACGTGGTGGCAGTTGAACTTGGAATTGATAAGATCTTTACATATGAACTGAAAGAAGATCAATTATCTCTAGTTTATGAACTTTCTGTGAAACCTGGAAGTGGTCCAAGACATATTGTGTTTCATCCAACAAAACCACTCGCTTATGTGATGACAGAATTTAGTGGAGAAGTACTTGTCCTTCAATACGATTCATCTAACGGTAGCTTAAAACAAATTCAAGCCATCTCTACACTTCCTTCAAGTTTTACCGAAAACAATCAAGGAAGCGCGATTCACATCAGCTCTGATGGGCGATTTGTGTACGCTGGAAATCGAGGACATAATAGTATTGCGAGCTTTGTTGCAGACGAAAATGGCTCCCTTTCATTTTTAGAACATACACCAACAGAAGGTGATTGGCCACGTGACTTTGCACTAGACCCTACAGAATCGTATATTGTTGCATCTAATCAAGAGTCAGGCAATCTTGTCCTTTTTGCTAGAGACAAAGAAACTGGTAAACTAAGTCTGCTTCAATCTGACATTACCGTTCCTTATGCTGTTTGTGTGAAGTTTTTATCTATTTAACGAACGAAAGACTACCTGTAGGTAGTCTTTCGTTTTTTCCCTATCATTTCATAAATAATAATCCATACATATGTCCAAAGATATCCTAACGTAAATCCCCCAAATACATCTGAAGGATAATGAGCTAGAAGAACATTTCTACTTATCCCTACTAAAAGCACCAATACACCAATAATTGTTCCAATCATGATTTGAGTAGACTTCTTATTCAAATGATTAACAAGAAAATACACTATCAGCAGATATAGAATAATCCCTACCATGGCATGACCACTTGGGAAGCTTAGACTTAACAAATCCTCAGCTGGTGCAGTGGATGGCCTTTCTCTTCCAACAAAATCCTTTATATACTTATTAACCATATTTCCTGATGCAATGGCTAAAACGAATACAGCCATAGCTGTATAATCTTTTTTCTTCCACCATAACCAGCTGATAAATAGTAATGCAACGATACCAATCCCTTGCTTTGAGGCAAATTCAGATATTATTTCGAAAAAAGTATGTGAAGATGTTCCAAACAAATTACTAATGACCTTTTGACTCCACGTATCAAAAGAAGATCCTCCCTCACCACTAGCAACAGCAAAGAAATAAATAGATAATACCAATGATAATACTGAAATTGCATGAGCCCTTTTAGAATAAATAAAATTCATACCTGTCATCAAATCCCCTTTTTTACAATTCATTCAACATTCTAGCAAACTTTCACCATTTTTCCAGCAAAAAAAATGTTATAATTATCTGAAATTAGCAAAAAGGAGTGGGGATTAATTTGCTTACGACACTGTTTACGAAGCTAGAAGATTATTATCCTGAAATGGTTGAGATTCGAAGATACTTACATCAGCATCCAGAGCTTTCTTTTCAGGAAGTGAACACGGCTAACTTTATCGCATCATATTACGAAAAACTCGGCGTGGAAGTTCAAAGAGGTGTCGGTGGCAATGGAGTAGTAGCAAAGATACAAGGAAACTATCCTGGAAAAACAATCGCCTTACGTGCAGACTTTGATGCACTTCCTATTCAGGATGAAAAGGATGTCCCTTACAAATCAACTGTTCCAGGTGTTATGCATGCTTGTGGGCACGATGGTCATACAGCCTCCCTACTTGTCCTAGCTAAAGTACTCCATGAATTAAAAGACGATCTTCACGGTACATATATTATGATTCATCAACATGCAGAAGAGTACGCTCCAGGAGGCGCGGCTTCCATGATTGAAGCGGGTTGTCTTGAAGGGGTAGACGTTATCTTTGGTACGCATTTATGGGCAAGCGAGCCTACAGGAAAAATCCAATACCGAACAGGTCCTATTATGGCAGCAGCAGATCGATTTGTGATTACCGTCCAAGGCAAAGGGGGACACGGAGCACAGCCACATAAAACAAAGGATTCCATTGTTGTTGGCGCTCAACTTGTATCCAATTTACAACAGATCGTAAGTAGACGTGTTAGTCCAGTAGAGTCGGCGGTCGTTACCGT
Source organism: Bacillus coreaensis (assembly GCF_050586445.1). NCBI lineage: Bacteria > Bacillati > Bacillota > Bacilli > Caryophanales > Bacillaceae > Bacillus > Bacillus coreaensis. Next base: position 45,888 of record NZ_JBOCCY010000016.1, on the reverse strand, counting down.
TGGATCCTTTGTCGCAGACAATGCATTTAACGTAATTGCGGATAAAGCAAAATTAATCGGAACCGTCCGCACATTTAACGAAGACCTTCGTGATTTTATCGCTGACGAAATCGAACGCATTGTAAAAGGGACTTGCATTGCCTCCGACTGCTCTTATTCGTATGAGTATATAAAAGGTTATCCGGCAGTTGTTAACCATAATGAAGAAACGGAGTATCTAGTTCAACTAGCAAAGGATATGGAAGACATCAAAGTAGTAGAAGAGGCAGAGCTCCAAATGGGTGGAGAAGATTTCGCTTATTATCTCCAGCATGTGAAAGGCACCTTCTTCTTTACGGGGGCTAAGCCTGTTGGTGTGGAGATTGCTTACCCACATCATCATCCGAAATTTGACATTGATGAACAAGCACTACTCGTAGCTGCTAAAACGCTTGGGTCAGCTGCCATTAACTATAAATAAAGCTTGGAGATAACCTCCAAGCTTTTTCCTTTTAAAGTAGCCTGTGTTTAAGACATCGAAAAGCATTTTGAACCTAATTCTGTCTAAATAAACCCCTGTTTCGGACTGACTCACCTTTTTCCTGGCCTTTCCTGTCCAAATCAACCCTGCATTCGGACTAGCTCCCTCTTCTCCTTGCCTTTCCTGTCCGAATCAACCCCCTATTCGGACTGACTCACCCTTCTCCTTGCCTTTCCTGTCCGAATCAACCCTGCATTCGGACTAGCTCCCTCTTCTCCTTGCCTTTCCTGTCCGAATCAACCCTGCATTTGGACTAGCTCCCTCTTCTCCTTGCCTTTCCTGTCCGAATCAACCCCCTATTCGGATTGACTCACCCTTCTCCTTGTCTTTCCTGTTCAAATCCCCCTCACTTTTGATCAAGCCTTATTGTCTCAAGCAAAAAAAAATGCCCTACTACTCAGGCAGTGGGGCCATTTTAAGTAAACGCAGTCGATAACAGTTCATTGCCACTTCTCCTAAAGAGTCTAGAAGATTATAGTTCGCATACGCCCCTACAACGGCTCCAATCCCTGGGACTAGCTGAAGCATTTTTATAAAGTCAATATGATCTCGGTATTCTTGTTGGAAGGATTGCCAATCCACTTCCTCATAACTTTGTTTTCTTTCCTCCCAATTTTCAATCACCTCTAATGTTTCCAGCCTTTTTTCATCACTTGAGAACGCGAGTGAGAACACCTGTAAAATAAATATTCGTTCCTCAAGCTTTTCGGGATTAAAACCGTATATAGTAGCTGTTTCACTTAAGTACTTCATTTTAATGGATAGTAGTAGCGGAAAATCAGCTAAACCTAAAAATATACCTCCCGCCCCTGTTCCCGCTCCCTCTAGTGTTGCTGTTTTACGGTAAAAGGAAAGTTTTTCAGCAGCCATTTTATCTTTTTCCATTAAAGATGAACCTCCCCTATTCTCTTTCTTTGTAGTGACATACGATCCTACTAGTAGAGCTTTAACCATTTGTTTAATACTATCAGTAATGATTTGATGCGCCTTTGCAGGGATTAATTCATTTATTTTTCCTTGTGCTTTTTTAGATACTCGCTGAAGGAATGGTGATTTTTTTAATAATTTCCGTTTCCATAAAACAATTTCATGATATGCCTTTAATTCGTATTCGTTCATTAAAATTTCCCCTCCTTTCTTTTATACGTTTAAAACAAGATTTTTGTTTCAAAAAAAGAAGAAGGCAATCGCCTTCTTCAACCTAATGCTGCTTATTCGGAAGCCTTTTCTCTGGGTGACCATTTCCCCCACGCTTCTTATTTTTCAGGTCCTTTTTTTTATCTTCTGCCAGTTTTTCAACAAATTGACTTGTATTTTCCATCATGACTCCCCTTTCTATTCTGGGTAGTCATAGTGTAACCAGCTTTTTAAAATTTACGTCAGCTTTTTATGACTGTACTGATAAACAAATAAATAACTAAATGCAATTCCAGCAATCAATGCAAGCCCACTGACAAGCCATTCTCCCTTTAATACAATGAAAACGGAGAGTAATAAGGATTGAATGCTTAATACGTTAAATAGCAGCTTCTGAAAAGAGCCTTTTTTCGTTATTTCTCTTACTGGATATAATTGTATCCATAGCTTATTTTGATGGTGATTCCACAATGGAAGCAATTGAAAACCTGTTAAGTAAATAAACAAGACAACAAAAAGAATTTGTCCATATCCAAAAGTGACAAAATAAAGGACAAGTCCTCCAATAACGGTTAAGCGTGTCCATAATCCAAGATAATCTCCACCTCGGATAAAAGTTTGTACAAATAAATGTAAAAATGTAGCATCTTGTTGATACGGCAAACTGGAGGGAATCCAATCCAGCCATCTGCGTCTCTTTACCTCATCCTTTAATTTAGGAACATCTGTAAAAAGATTAGCTAAGCGATAAAATGACATCATTCTTCTTTCTTCTAGCTGAATAAGACGCTCCCATTTTAAGCCTTTTTTCTTTGTTTGATTATAGTATGTAAAGAAAAGAAGAAGTAATAAAAAAGCGACAACTCCAATGAACCAAATAGCTGCTTGATTAAACAAAAGGTATAAAAATACTCCATTCACCACAAATCTAATGACTGTATCTAGCCTTTGAGTAGACTCCTCCACATAATATTGCACTGTCCATCTAATATACAGATTTAACAGTTTTAGCCCAGCTAAAACGACAAGGAATGGGAGGAAATGATGAAACCCACTTCCTGTTACTTGAGCGTAAATCGGCATTAAGACACCGAGGAAAAGTACTAACATATACAAGCCAATAAAAAAGCTCAAAAGAATGCTGCGATTAAAATATGATTGTAGTCTTTCTTCAAGGGCAAGAAGAAAGATTTTATCAGGATCAACCACAAAAGTAAAAATCGGGCTAATTGTAACCACTAGGGATAAAATGATTGCCATTAACAAGGCAACAGGAAAATCGCCTGATAACGTCTTTACCCATTCTTGATAGTAGAAAGCAGCCGTTCCTAATAAAAATACAAGAACAATGACGATATGGCCGTTAAAGATATATCGAGAATAACGACCAATTTCTTTACTTGCTGTTCCGAGACGTTCCCTCCACAGCTTATGTGCATCAAACATAGTCTTCTTCCTTTGTGAGTTGAATATAAAGATCATCCAGTGTAGCATCCGGCATTGAAAATTGCTCTCTTAATTCTGCTAACGTACCCTTCGCCCGTACCTTTCCTTCATGCAGTATAACGAACCGATTACAATATCTTTCCGCCGTTGCAAGTATGTGGGTAGACATTAATATCCCTGCACCACTTTCCTTCATCTTCTTCATCAGATCTAACAAAGATTGAATTCCAAGTGGATCCAACCCTACAAAGGGTTCGTCCACAATGTAAAGAGAGGGCTGAACTAAAAAGGCACACATGATCATTACCTTTTGTTTCATCCCTTTTGAGAAATGAGCAGGAAACCACTTTAGCCTCTTACTCATTCGAAATTCCTTTAACAGAGTTTCTTTTCTCTCCTGAAAGGTCTTTTCATCTAATCCGTATGCCATAGCTGTTAACCGTAAATGCTCATCTAATGTTAACTCATCATAAAGAATGGGAGTTTCTGGTACAAACGTAAATTCTCGTCTATATTCCTCTTTGCTTGTATGTATGGCTTTTCCATTAATCGTAATTTCACCCGATTGTGGCTCCATCAAGCCAATAATATGTTTAATGGTTGTGCTTTTGCCTGCCCCGTTAAGTCCAATTAGACCAACTATTTCATTCGCTTTCACATCAAAAGAAATGTCTTTTAAAACAGGGTTTCTAGTATATCCACCGGTTATATTTGAAAGCTGCAAAAGTGTCATTTATCTTCCTCCATTAGTTGTTAGCACCATTTTAACAAAATGTCATTCTAAAAAATAGAAATAGGCATTTATAAAAATATTTCATTTCTTTTTGTATAGAACCTCTTAATGCGGGCATGATAATATTCGAAGGGGAACAACAAGTAGATGTTCAATCATCGAAATGAGGTGTCAGTGGGCGATAATAATCATTCACGATACGTTAAACGTTCCTATATGCTTTGATCTAACCACATTTTTATAAATGAGGTGTTCGCAAAAGACCAATCTGCTATGCTTTATAAGTTGTAAAACATATAAAGATAAGGGGATGGTTCGCTTGAACAAAGGATCGAAATCTCTATAGACAAATCATTTTTAAATGAGGTGTTTATCAAAGAGAATTTATTGCTATAGAACGATTAAAAAGCTTTCCCCTTCAAGAACGGGCGGGATTCCTTGCGAATCCTGCCCTCTTATTTGTTTAAATAATATGGTAAAATATACATACATATGATTAGGAGGGACAAATATTGAGCGATTGTATTTTTTGCAAAATTGTGAATGGAGATATTCCGGCTGCGAAAGTATTTGAAAATGACCACGTGGTAGCATTTTTAGATATTAGCCAAGTAACAAAGGGACATACATTAATCATTCCAAAGGTACATAAGGAAAACCTATACGAATTAACTCCCGAAATTTCAAGCGAATTATTCAAAGTGGCTCCGAAGATTGCCAATGCCCTTAAAGATGCCTATCACCCGGTTGGTCTAAATCTTGTGAATAATAATGGTGAAAAAGCTGGACAATCAGTGTTCCACTTCCATATGCATCTAATTCCTCGATACGGTGAAGGAGATGGATTTGGAGCAGTTTGGAAGTCAAATCAAAGCAACTACACCCCAGAGGATCTTCGTAAAATCGCGGATTCCATCAGCAGTGAATTGTAAGACTGTTCTTTTAGGACAGTCTTTTTCTATTCCTTTTTTAAAATTTTCATAATGTTCAAATTCTCATCTTTACATAGTACGATTTTCTGTTAGGATAAATATATCTTTTTTCTTTGCTGCTTTAAACCGTAAATATCTAAATGGAGGTATGTATTGTATGAATCGCGCACTTAATTTTAATGCAGGACCAGCTGCTCTTCCAGCGGAGGTTCTAATTGAAGCTCAAAAGCATTTGCTTAATTTTAACGGTACCGGTATGTCGGTAATGGAGTTAAGCCATAGAAGTAAGCCCTATGAGGAGGTTCACGATGGTGCCATCTCAAAGCTTAGAAAGCTGATGAACATTCCTGATGATTATGAAGTCCTTTTCTTACAAGGTGGTGCTAGTACTCAGTTTTCTATGGTTCCAATGAATCTACTGCAGGAAGGTCAAACAGCTTCCTACATCCTCTCTGGGGCTTGGTCTGAAAAAGCGTTAAAAGAAGCTAAAAAAGTTGGACAAACAAGCATTCTTGCTTCAAGTAAAGATAGCAATTACAAAATGATACCAGAGTTTACTCTTTCAGATCTTTCAGCTGAAACTGCCTATCTTCATATTACTAGTAATAACACAATTTTTGGTACGCAATGGCAAAGCTTCCCAGATTCACCTGTTCCTTTAATTGCAGATATGTCGAGTGATATTTTAAGCAAAAATTTACAAGTTGAAAAGTTTGATTTGATTTATGCGGGAGCACAGAAAAATTTAGGACCTTCTGGAGTTACTGTTGTAATTATGAAGAAAAGCTTGTTAGAACGCTCTACAGATGCGTTACCAACCATGCTTAATTACAAAACTTACACAGAGAACAATTCCTTATATAACACGCCGCCTACAATCGCTATTTATTTATTGAAACTTGTCCTTGATTGGGTTGAAAATCAAGGCGGTGTAACAGCAATTGAAAAAATAAATGATCAAAAAGCTAAGCTTCTATACGATGCCATTGATGAGAGTGAAGGTTTTTATAGCGGGCATGCCACCCCTAATAGCCGTTCAAAGATGAATGTGACTTTCACTTTACAAAGTGAAGAGGCAACAAAAGCTTTTCTTCAACAAGCAAAAGAAGAAGGTTTTGTTGGATTAAATGGTCACCGTTCAGTCGGTGGATGCCGCGCATCCATTTATAATGCTGTTCCTCTTGAAAATGTTGAAAAGCTTGCTGAGTTCATGAAGAAATTTTCGCAAAAATAATCACCATAATAGTCAACTTTTTTAATAATTAGTAGTGTGATATAATAAGAGCAAGTTTTTCGCTATAGGCAATGAGTGCACTATAGGAGGAACGAAAAAGAGAGTAGAACAGACGAGGAGAGATGAGAAATGAATACGAAAAATCTTGTTGCATTATCATTACTAGTGGGTATGGGTGCGGTATTACATGCAGTTGTTCCACCAATTCTTTTTGGAATGAAGCCTGACATGATGTTAACGATGATGTTTTTAGGAATTATGCTTTTCCCTGAAAAGAAAAATGTGCTACTTGTATCTTTAGTTACAGGCATTATTTCTGGCTTAACTACAAGCTTTCCTGGAGGACTATTCCCGAATATTATCGATAAGCCAATTACTGCTTTTGTTTTCTTTGGTCTATTTCTAGCTCTTAAGAAATTTAGAAACAATATGGTCAGTGTTGGCGTATTAACTGCTGTTGGTACAGTTGTGTCTGGACTTGTATTCTTAGGTTCAGCTAGTGTAATTGCTGGGTTACCAGGTCCATTTGCAGCATTATTTGCTGGTGTGGTCTTACCTGCTACTGTGGTTAACACAATTGCTATGATTGTGCTTTACCCAATTGCCTATGTGATTGTTAAACGAACAAAACTTAACCAGCAAGTTATTTCTGGTTAATAGAAAAGAACCCTTCAAGGGTTCTTTTCTATTTTATGCTAGATAGAAGAATGGCAGCTAACAAAAGGACGATCCCAGTCCCCAAAAATGTGCTTGCTCTCTTTTTCAACACCTTTTTTGGAGGATAAAAACCCGGTTTCATAAGCGATAAAATAAAGAAAACTGCGGCTCCAAAACAAATTATGCTTATTAGGACTAAAAAGCTGACCACCTATACCACCTTCTTGTTCATGAAATATTTATATATATGCTTGTATATAAGAATCTATGTGACACAACATGTTTACCCAGATTGAATCATGTTAATATAAGTTTTGCGCACCAACCCAATAATAAAAAAACGTCTCAAACCCAGTAATACCAATGGGTTGAGACGTTTTATCTTTAGGCAACAAGTAGTGTTAATTGATATTATGCGTTTTGTCGCTTCTTATTTTCCGCACTTCAATTTGCTTTACCTGAGGATCCTGTTTTATAATCATTTCTTTTTTATTATGGTATTCACCGAACAATGGATTGATATACTCCATCTTTCTTCTCCCGTCCTTTTCTCTTTTAGTAATGGCCAATTTTCCATTTTTCCACCTTTACTACATATATAGGGAGAAGGACAGGTTTTAGAACATCTTAATTTACATCTTTGATTCATTACATAAATTCATCATACATTTCTTTACGGGCTTGGTTGTATAATCGAGCATAAAAGCGAGTTTGTTTCGGATCTTCATGCCCTAATAGAGCTTGAATATGATCAAGTGGCATCCCCTTTTGAGCGAGATGAGCAGTAAATGTGTGACGTAGGGTATGCGGTGTCACCCTAAACCCTAATTCCTTAGAGTAGGCTCGAAACCAATTTCCGACAGCATCAGGGTGCATGGTCCGGTCTTTTAATTTGCGACTTTCAAATACAAACGTTGTCTCATACGTTCTGTTCTCCATATAGGCTTTTAAGTGAATTTCACATTCTCTAGTAAATAACACAATACGCCCTCTTTTTTGTTTCCCTTTTGGGATCTGAATCATTCGTTCTGACCATTTAATGTCCTCTTTTTTCATCGCAAGCAGTTCACTAATCCTCATACCGGTCGAGTGTAAGAGTTCAATAATTGCCCGTTCTTCTGGTAATCGTCCCTCGACTAACTGTCTAAGTTGTGTAAGTTCATTTTTTGTTAAATAAGATGGCTGTTTTTCTCCAATGATTGGGAACGGAACCTTTTCAGCTGGATTAATAGATAGAAAACCTTCCTCTAAGCAATATTTAAAAAACGTTTTCAATCCCGTCACCTTAGACCAGATGGTCCAAGGTTGATAACCCTCCTCTGACAAATGATTTAGCCACTGTCGGATGTCTTGTTTATTGATGGCATCAATCCCCTTACCTGTGTATTCCTTTAATTGTTTCACTGCACATTGGTATCGTTTCACCGACTCCGGGTCCAACCGGAACTGTTGATCCAATGCGAATTGTTTCATATAAAATTCGGAATTCATACTCTCCATCCTCTTTATCCCATAAACTTGCGATATGTGGAAATAATCTCCCGTTTCGGGATATGGGCATAGATTTGTGTTGTCTTAAGGTCTTTATGTCCTAATTCATCCGCGATAAAAGAAAGGTCTGCTCCCTTTGAATATAATTCCGTCGCAAACGTATGCCTTAATCGGTGTGGGTGTAGCGATCCAGAAAGAGCAACCTTATCCCCCATATTACTCAGAATGAATCGCATCCGCCCAATTGAAAGTCGGGTAGGCTTTCCTGTACTTGTAACAAAGACAGCCGGTTCATTATCTACTCGAGAGTCCAAGTAACGTTCTAAAAGCACGCCGCATTTTACCGAAAAATGAACCTGTCGAAATTTCCTCCCTTTACCAAATACCCATGCAGTCCTTTCTTCCATATCTAGATTTTCCCTATTTAACAGGTAAACCTCCCCAATTCTACAGCCAGATGATAGCAGGAATTCCAACAAAGTCCGGTTTCTGAGGGACTCTTTTTCCCCTTGTTGTTGAACTTTCACCATATCATCTTTTTCCAAGTACTTAGGAATCGGTTTCGGAAGGCGTGGAAACCATCGTGTTTTGATTGGGGATTTATCTATATAACCTTCTTCTACACAATAGGCAAAGAAATTTTTCAAGGTATTTAAGCGAAATTGGATAGTTTTTTCTTTTAACCCTTTTTCATTTTTTAGTAGCCATTTCTGAATCTCATGCGAAGTAAGGTCCGAGAATGACTCCTGTCTTCCATTAAAAAACATTTGTAAAAAATATCGATAGTTCATAATCGTATAATGACTATAATTCATAGTTTTCAGGTTCAGCAAATATTCACTGAGAACTTCCTCATTTTTCAATCGGGGTAAGGATATCGATAGAACCCAGTAGTTTTCGGGAATTCCTCGACCCCTTTTTTGGTTTTGTATAGGTGTTTTCTCGATAAAGCCTTTGTCTAAACAAAAGTCGAAAAAGGTACGTAAGTAATATGAGTTATTTCTGATCGTTTTTTTATTCCATTCCTTTTGATGTTTCTTAAACCACTCATTGATATCATCCGGTGTAATCAACGAGAAAGGTGTTTCCCTTTCCTTGAAGAAGGATTGTAACTGTTGCCTGATACACATAATGGTATACTTACTTTTACTTGATTTTTTCAAACTTTGCAAAAACTCATTCAGTATTTTCTCATTCGCATCGTTTAATAAAGGTATCTTTACTTCCCAGTAATTTTCTTCACTATCCTCCCAAGTAGGTATCTTTTTGATAGGTGATTCCACCATATGTCCTTCCATTACACAAAATTTATAAAAGGACCGTAACATGGATAAATAATCTCTGATGCTTCTTTCTTTCACCTTATTTTTATACTCTTCGATCCACTCATCGATATCACCAGGTGTAATTGAAGAAAAAAGCATCTCCTTTTGTTTTAAAAAAAGGTACAAGATTTTCTTATAATTTCGTATAGTTGTCTCACTCTTTTTCGTATTTCTCAAATAGAGCAAAAATTCATTAATTACATTTTGATTCTCGGTATTTTTCTTCAACTCCAAGTACTTGTTCATTTTTTCTCCTTACCCTTACGATTGGTATTGGTCATATTGTTTTTTTCGAGCATGATTCATCAGGCGAGTATATATACGCGTGCTATTGATATTCACATGACCAAGCAGTTCCTGAATATAGGTAAAATCCATCCCTTTTTCTGCAAGATGCGCAGCAAACGTATGTCTTAAAGTATGTGGACTTACCTTAAACCCTAACTTCTTCGAAAACTCACGAAATTGCAACTGAACGGTGACTGGACTTAACGGACCTCCTCTGTGAGTAGCAAACAAGTATGTACTTTTGACCGTTCTTTTTTTTAGATATGTTTTTAACCGCTCTGCACACTCATGAGTAAATAAAACGAATCTTTCTTTGTTTCCCTTACCCTTTCGAATCCAAATTTGGCGGCTATCCCATTTCACATCTTCTATCTTGATATTTAAAAGTTCACTAATACGAACCCCTGTTGCATATAAAGTCTCAACTATTACCCGATCCCTTTCATTCTCTTTAACTAGTTCCTGAAGTAAAACAAGTTGTTTTTTATCAAGATAATAAGGAAGTTTGTCCTCTTTCTGCGGAGTACGTACTCTTTTTGCTGGATTTTTATTAGTGACATTTTCCTCCATTAAATATTGATAAAATGATTTAAGTGCAGATAACTTCATTTGTATAGTGCGAGGCTTTAACCCTTCTTCGGACATTTTCGCCAACCAGTTCCTTACATCTTTTGCTTTTACTTCCTTCACAGTTTTTTGACAATATGAAAAAAATTGAAAGAGAGCTATCTTATACGTTCGAATGGTTTCGGGACTGAATTGAGCTTGTTGATCATTAAAGAAAGATTGTTGCTCTTGTATATTCATAGTTTTCACCCCATGATATTTTGGTATTTTATCTTCAAATCTTCAGTCGGAATCTGAGCATAAACTCGAGTCGTATTTAAATCAAAATGCCCCATCTCATCTGCTATAAACTGAAGATCTGCCCCCCTTGCCAACATATTTGTAGCAAATGTATGCCTACAAACGTGAGGGTGTAACGACTGATTGAGACCGACCCCTTTTCCTATTAACTTAAGAATCAGTTGAATTCCACGTTCGTGAAATCGTTGTCCATATCTGTTCAAAAATAATGGTTCAGAAGAATAACAAGAACGTGTTTTTAAATAAGCTTGTAACACTAAGGAACATTCTTCTGAAAAATGAACATGTCTTATTTTTTTCCCTTTTCCTAGTACCACTGCTGTTCGTTTTGAAATATTGACATCCTGTATGTTCAAGTTAGTAACTTCTGAAACTCTACAACCTGATGTAAAAAGAAACAAAACGATGGCGCGGTTACGTAGAGATAATTGCTCTGAAAACCGCTTAACACGTGCATACTCATATTCATCCAAATACTTTGGTAAAGATATTGGAACTTTTGGTCTCCAACGTTTTTTCATCACTGTTACTTCCATATATTCTTCTTCTAGACAAAAGTTAAAAAAAGAAGATAGAGTAAATATCACTAAGTTTATTGTTTTAGGCTTCTTTCCTTTAGAAAATTCTTTAATCCATTTTCGGACATCTTCTGATTGTAGTTCTGATAGAGGAATCCTACATTCATTCAGAAATCGTTCTAGTATTCCACAATATCTAATAATTGTACTGATTGCCTTATTTTCTATCTTTAAACTTAAGAGATATTCATTTAAGATCATTCTAGAATTTGGAGGAATATCGCAATTTGTACTTTCCCAATAGTTATTTTTAAAGTTCTTCATGTCACACCCTCACCTACATAGAAAATTTTTTTTATAGCTTCTAGGCACCAGTGTTAACAAATATTTTATAAATATACCTAAACAATCTAATAAATTTTTAATTAGCAAAAAAGATCAGATTGCATTACATTTTCATAATTAAATAGACTTTACACCACCCTGGGAACAGAAAAAAAGCATACCCAATAAATTAATTTTGGTATGCCTATAGATTCAACTCTTATTCATTTTTTTATTTTTTATTAACTCTTACAAAAAAAGCAAGTGACCAAAAGAGGCATTCGTTACAGCATTTTCTTTGCCATCTTTTTGACTAAATCATTTCTACAAATCTTTTCCTAACAATATATTCACTTTTCATATTTTTTACAGATCATCATGTTATATAAAATTATTTATTATTTGATGCTAGACTAAAAAGTAGACACAGATTGTTATAATAGAATGACAAACTATAACGAGGTGTATAAATGTCAACACAAATATGTACATTATTGCTCGTTTAAAGATGTACAAAATTACTCACTTTCTTTTGTAAAGTGATCCTTTAGGCGGTAAGAACTTCCCACCATTGCTACTACCGATGCATGGTGTAAAATACGGTCTAAAATCGCATTTGCCAGTTTGGCTTCCAGGAAGACCTCATCCCACGCTTTAAAATTTACATTTGTCGTAAAGATGGTACTTCGCTTCTCATACCTCAGATCAATCAGCTGAAAAAACAGCTTGGCATCCTCTTGATCAATGGGTAAATAACCAATTTCATCAATAATTAATAGTTTATACTTTGTATAATGCTTTAATCGGGCTTCTAGACGGTTCTCTAGTCGTGCACGTCTTAAATTCTGAATTAAATCATGGCACTTAATGAAATATGTACTTGTCCGCTTCTTTGCTGCTGCGATCCCTATTGCTGTTGCCAAGTGAGTTTTCCCCACTCCACTTGGCCCTAAGAAAACAATATTCTCGTTCATCTCTATAAACCGAAGGGTTAGAAAATCTAGAATCTGCTGCTGATTAACGGACGTTTGAAAGGTAAAATCAAAATCCTTTATTTCCTTTAAATGCGGAAAACCTGCGACCTTTACCATTGACTGTATCATATTCTGCTCTCGTACATCGATTTCATAATTAGTGAGTTTGATTAACGTATCAATAAACGACAGTTGATTCTGTACGCCAAAATCGACCACTTCATTTAGATGTAAGATCATTTGTTTCAACTTTAGATACTCCAAATTTCTTACTAACTGTTGATAATTAGTTGCTGGATTCATTACTTATACACCTCTCCAATCGTTGCTAGATTCTTCTTAGCCAAATCTTCAATTTCTGGATAGTTTGGGGCTGAAACCGTCAAACCTGCTTTATAATGTGCCTCTTGATAATTTAGCTTTGCTTTGCTGATTGGATGCCGTGCAATGAGTTTCATGTTATAATAAATCCACAAGTGGTCATCATACGCCTGTATACCTACTTTCTTTCCTTGATATTCTGGTGGTACAGAATACTGATTGGATTTGTAGGAAATCATGTTGGATGCATTGACTTTTACAGTTGTATGCTTGATACGGTAGGAATCTCTTACTTTTTCAGTTGGTAGCTGGAGTAAGTGGTTCCTTTCTTTTTTAAATTCCATGATCGGAATTTTCCCCGTCCCTTGATGGATCTGGTGATTAACTCTGTTAGCTAAATCCTGTATAAACTGATGCAACTCCTCTAATGTAAATTGACCTTGATAGGCATGGATTTCATCTAATAGCTTCATGGTGGTCTCTATTTTCCCCTTTGTCCGTGGTCGTCCTGCGATACACGCTCTTACTTTAAAGCCAAAGTCTTTTGCGAACTGTTCAAACTTTGCATTCACTTTACCTGGAGAAAGTTCCGTTCTTGCTTCATCCATCACTGTTCTCATATTATCCGTAAGGAGTTCCGCAGGAACACCACCAAACGCTTCAAAAGCTTCCGTAAAAAAGGAAGATAGAGTACTTTGAGATTTTGATACACTCATATAAAATGTGCGTATTCTTGAGGTGGAAAGAATGAGTGCAGCTACATTTATTTCGACCTGTTCACCATCTTTTGTCTCATAAAGAATGTTTTCTTTCCAATCCAATTGTGCTTGTTTTCCTGGTGGTGTTTCAAAACGAACAGTCCCCTTGGGGGAAGCAATGCGCTTGTCCTCCGTAAAGTAGGCATTAAATTCTGGTGTACGTGCAATATAGGCACGAAAGGTGGAAGCTCCACACTCCAACCCATGATTATCCTTCAAGTATTGCCATAGTACTCGTCGATAATAAAACACCTGCTTAGAGTCCTCTGATAGTAAGGCAGCGATTACTTCATAGTACTCATCTATTTTCGAAGACTTTTTTCTTGTCCTCTTAGGAACAAAACCGTTTAAGTATTTATCAACTGTTCGGCGATCTACACCTAACTCCTCCGCTATTTTGCTCTTATTAATTTTCATCTTCATATGCTCCATTATTTGCTTGAATTTTGTTAAGTCTGAAAGACTCTTAACCTCAAAATCGATATCCACATTTAATGATAGATACATAGCTAGTCACCTCATGACTAGTATGAAAAATTGAAGCAAGATTGTACATATTAATTCAAGCATTATTGTACATATTTAAAATAGCATTTCTACGAGGTGTGTCGAGATGCCAAGAGGAAATGGAAAATGATTCTAAAGTCATATTATTTTTAACCATAAAGTTCTTAAAGTCAAAAAACCTTGAAAGGCATTTAGCCATCAAGGTTTAAATGCTATGCTATGCTATACTTCTTGCATAACTAAATCTAATAAAAAATCACCAAAATTATTAGCAATTATTTCATAACTTTGACTTTCCAAATCAATACCAGGCACAAAAGATACTACCTTTGGTTCTCCTTTTTCATCAAGTTGATTAAAATCTAAACAAAAAAGTTCATCGCTCCCAGTATCATAAATAACAAGAAGGTTATTAGGTAGATTAATTTCTTTTCTTTCCGTTAAAGTGTACCAAATTGCATCAGGAATAGTAGAGTTTTCAAAATTATCATTAATAATCCCATAAATTTCTTGAGCCCCGAAATTTCCTACTCCAAAAGTTTGTAAATAATCTAAATACAGCCCAGTAAATTTTACACCTAGCTTTTCTTCAGCCAATTTTATTAATTCATTTGACCGCCCTCCAATAAAGTCAGCCAAATCTTCATTGTCATGAATAATTTGCTTTGCTTTCTGATAAGTTTCAACGCTCATTTTTATCCTCCATTCTCATATTAAAAGTCATTAGCTCTATTCTTCCAATAATCAGTTCTCCAATTATTAAATTCTGTTCTGTTTATACCAGAAGGTATAGTATTAGGGTTGATATGGATTACCGAACTGTTTTCCTTATGGAATGTCTGTGTTACTTCTGCTATTGAGCTTGTATTTCTCTGGGTTGTGTGATGAAGATTAATTGACTTCCCATCTGGACCAAGTGGAGCCAATCCTTTTTTCATTCTTTCAAGATTAGTTCTTCCCCTTGCGTCTACCATACTTGGGTCTATAATATCATCTCTTTGATAGTCTTACACATTATTAAATTCTGTTGTCTTATTCCAATATTTATATCCATTACCCGTACCGCTAAGAAAGGCTACATGCGATCTACTGATGTACTAAAAGCAGAATAATTATATAGAATATAATTTAAAGCTGTGGAAACAAATTAACATAAAAGTAAAAGGATAGATGACCAGGAATAATACCTGTGTATGCATCTATCCTTTTTTTATAACCAATAACCTGATTTAGTAAACAAAATATTGATAGTACTTAAAAATCAATACTTAACAAATGTGGTTATACCATGATGAGAAATATAATTACGATGACTTAATTCCTCTACCCATTTTTTTGAATTAAATTGATAAGTACCATAAATATCTCGATAAGTATAGCTTCCTACATTTATTTCTATTGGTTCAGGAGCTTCTTCCATCCTACTCCTAAATTCATCAAATTGGTTTTGACTTCGTACATGATAAATTTCAAATATATCCCCAACTTCCATATACTTTTCAATGTAGCTTAGAAATAATTTATTCCCCACTCCATGTACTTCATAAAAATAGGGCATTGAAAATAAACCTATATCAATTTCTTCTTCCAATAATCATCCACCTTATGGACGGTGAAAGAGATAGCGTCCTCATGAGTAACGTCCTTCATTGGATGATTCATTAAATTATTAAAAAGGTTATACCCTCATTGTATGATGTAGCAGTAGTGAATACTCTTTTCTACTCATGCATAGTTTTTATGGGGCAAGTAGTATTATGATTTGAAATTTAAATTATAATCCTCCAAATAGATAATAAATAACGTCTGTGTTTCTTATAATTAAGACAATAAGTATTGTCATAGGAATGACCTTTAAATACTGTTTTGTGGATTTGGTTAATATGATTAGCAGTAATATCCCTGAAAATAAATCAAACCCTAATACCACTGAAGGAATGTAAAAGAAAGACATACCTTGCGTAAGCAAAAAACCAATAGGTAATGCTGCACACAGTGATGATCCCCAACCCTCGCCTCGACTAAACCACACTATGTAAGCACAAATAGGAGAAGCAAGTGCAATTGAACCCCAACGTACAAAATAATGGGTTGGGAAAAATCCGAACAGCACATGTGAATAGATATAGTATGATGTCAACATCCCTATAAAAAATGTAAGTACATTAAGAGCTGCATATGTAGGGCTTCTACTCCAAAAAGTAATGAGAGTTGCCAAGAGTACCCATAGACCCAAGTTAGTTGTAATCTCACTAATGAAGCTATAAACAATTCCGTTCCCACTATTGGACGGAATAGTATCGCTATATTTAGCAATAACCCCTAAGAGATTACCGAAAATAAAATAAATACCTAAATACAGGATTGTTTGTTTTGCAGTAAGTCTAGTACTATCAATTAATTTACGTTTTTTCAATAAATCATCTGACATTTTAAACCTCCCTGATTATTACCATTAAAAAAATACACCCCAATTTATCTCGTTCTAAATAAGGGGTGCAGTTCTATTACATTTTAATATATTCGTATTTTTATTGTAAAATTATCCATCTGTTTCTATGTATAACAAACTAAGTTAGTTTGACTCTTACAATTTCTCCTAAACAGTATGCAACTAACTCTCCTTTTTCTAAGTTAAAGCCAACAACATTATCTATTATTTTAATTTCTTCCTTTGTACCTGCATCAATTAGTTTTAGTGATAATTGATTTTCTCCTTCAGTATAAAATACATGTATTAAAGTGTTACTTTCAGTATTGTAGAAATTTTCTCCTTGTTTATTAAAAGAATCTCCATCATTGGTATATATTTGCTTATCATTACTTACATACAATTTATTGTTTAAAACAAATAATTCTCTTCCTTCTATATTAGATTGTACTAATTCGGGCTCATTAGTATATTGTGAATAATCTAAAGAAAAAAGTGAATACGAATTAGAATTTTTATCGTATACGGTATAGTGTAATTTCCCATTGAAGATAACCCCATTACTACTTATATTACCTTTTGCATTATCGTACTCTTTTAAGGATTTATCCTCATATTTAACAATTGTAGAGATAGGTTCTTCTGAATTTGAATAATCAGTAGTTATAAAAAACATATCCTTTCCATCTATTGCTAGTGGAAAAATAGCCTCTGTTTTTTCATTTTCTAGTTTATAAACGGATTTTACAGCGCCTTCCTCTAACTTTACTATTTCAAAATGAAAATTATAGCTATCCCCTTTAGTATAATAGTCACTTTTTGTATTAAATGAATATTGCATTGTATTGGGTTTATCTGCTATTGATTTATCTTCTTCAGGTAAGTTCGTTTTTGTATTGTAAGAAATAAACTTGTTAATAAAAGGATTAAAAACTTGTATAAGATTGTCATTATCTTTTTCAATTACTTTTACTTTTTCCTTTTCTTTCTCTTTTTCTAAAGTAGAAGTATTCTCAGAACAACCAGATAAGATTAAAGAGAAACATGAGATAAAAAATAATAATTTTTTCACGAAAACATCCCCCTGTTAAAGGTATTAATTTTTTGGCTAAATATGTATAGAATAATAATTTATAAGTTCATATATAATTTCAAATGAGGGTAATATATTCCGTGTTTGGCTATTTAGTACAATAAAATCTATTAAGCTTACTTCCTAGAAAATTAAAATGCTAGGAAGTAAGCTCTTTTTAACAATATTTTTTCTTAAACCCCTGCACTGATTTGATAAACCATATTGTCGCCTTTAAGCTTAACTGTCGCAGTATTAATTAAAGCTATTGTATAGTTTTGATAATCTGCAGCTGGAGCAACGATCATATTACTTGAATACCAAGATGTCTTAGTACCACCAGTGTTCTCCCAGTATTTAGAAACCGTCTTAATGTTCTGCCATGAAGTGCTTGAAGTAGCGGAAACTGAACTATTTGAAATACCTAGAGAAATACTTGCAGAGTTTCTTAAGTTAGCTGAACCTTGCCATGTTGTTCTTATTCTTTCAACTGTCCAAGTACCGGTATATTTTGCTGTAACTTGATAATCCCATTGTAAAGTGTTACCTGATTTAGTTGAATACGTACTTCTCCAAGCATCTGATGTTAATGTACCTTTACCACCAGGTATTGAATAAGACTTACTCTGAGCGGTCTGAGCTGATACATCTTTCTTTTTATCTTTTGTATTATTTGTAGGGATATCGCTGATTCCTTCTTGATCAAGATAATGCTCAATTGGACTAAATCCCGACGTATCTGTTTCAGGTTGTAGTTCTGCTGCAAAACCGCTGCTCACCGGTAGAGAAATAAGTAAACCTGTAGTTAATAGAAAACCAAGAATCTTCTTTTTCATAATTAATTTCCTCCCTTAACCTTCTGTTTTTAATTTCCGAGAAATAATAAAATACAATTGTAAACTCTTATTTTCCTATTTTGATCTTACCTTATCCTTCTTCCTCCCTTTTGTGGCTAATTAACCTTACCTAATCTTTCAGTATTAACTAATTTATTGGTAAAGGATGCCCTTTAGCCTACAAGTAACCGATTGACTTGTCTGCTACTACCTTCTTGACGCTTGTTTTTACCAAATCGTTCCCAAAAATGGATTATTTTTAAAATTTATTTACCAACAGCATTCATGACATCCACTAAACCACTTCCATATAAAGAAGATTCCCCTAATTGTATTGAGGTATCTGTTAAATGTTTTATAAGTTGTACATTACTTAACCCAGGATTAGACTCCTTAACTAGAGCTGCCGCACCGGTTACGTGAGGAGCAGCCATAGATGTTCCACTTTCATAGCCGTATCCCCCTGGGACTGTACTATAAATAACAACTCCTGGGGCCATAATATTTAATTGTTTTCCTGTGCTTGAAAATATTGCTCTTTTATTAAGTTCATCCACTGCACCTACTGCAATAACAGAGTCAAAAGCAGCAGGGTAAGTGATTGTATCTTTTTTTCCAACTCCAAGGTTGCCAGAAGAAGCAACAAGGATCATTCCGTTGTTATAGGCTTTATCAACAGCTTTATTTAAAGTTGTGGAGGGTTTTGTTCCTCCTAAACTCATATTAATAATATCTAGGTTATTACTAATTGCCCATTCAATCCCGGCAATGATATCACTGTATCTACCATCCCCGGATTGGTCTAGTACTTTAATTGCATAGAGGTCAGCTTGAGGTGCAACACCTACTACTCCAAGTGAATTATTTAATGCAGATATAGTTCCTGCCACATGAGTTCCATGTCCATTGTCATCAAAAAAATCTGTGGTTCCCTTAACAAAACTTATACCGCCACTTACTTTAAGATCCTCATGGTTATAATCAATTCCAGTATCTAAAACTCCAATCTTAACGCCGGTTCCGAGGTATCCATTTTGCTGAACACTTGTTGCACCAATGTGTGAAACCCCCCAAGGGATTTCTTGAGTAGCTTTAATAGTTGTAGCTTCCGCTTCGATAATAGGCATTGCTAGATTAGTTGTAGTAACTGGAGCATCCTCTTCGATATATGCAATTTTCGGATTTTTTGCTAGAGCCTGTACTGCTTTTTCAGGAAGTGTAGCAGCTATTACTGGTATGTACTTATATTCTCTTTTTACCTTTCCTCCATTTGCTTTTACTAAATTACTGTCTGTTTTGGATTGGAAAGCTATAAAGTACGTTTTATGCATATCATTTTCTGTTGGTTGTGTTGCATTCGCATAACTATTTGAGGTACATACCCAAATCAGCAAAAACATAACAAATAAAGATAGAAACCGTTTCATCTAATTCATCCTTTCATGTGAAATACAAAACATAGACGTTCATATCTCGATAAATGTTCCAAAAAATACATATTTTTTAAAAGAAATTTAGAAGCTTAGGGGTATGTAAAATCAGGATATTTATTTCTAGTTACCGGTTAAAAGTAGATTGCAAATTATGTAGGATAGACAAAGAGGAAAGAAGTGGAATCCTTCTATAAAGGGTTAAATTAGTGTTTTGTTTTATTTTTTACTATTATTACTAAATATTCATCTAAGTTTAATATATTCTCGCCATGAAGTGTTTTAAACTACTAGGTTGGACATTATGTTTGTTTAGGTTACCAATCTTTTATTTCCTGTTCTAACAACTCCCTCATCCTTTGTTTTGCTCTATAAATACGTGTTTTGACAGTTCCGGGTTTTATTTTTAACGACTCCCCAATTTCTTCATATCTAAAATCATGTAGATATTTCAAAGTTAAAACAGTTTTATGTTCCGATGATAACTCATCGATTTTTTGTAGTAAAAGACCTCGAAGGTGGTTCTCTTCGACAATAGTTTCTACTTCTGAGACATTACACGTACTCTTTCTATATTGCTCGTCTATTACAATGTCTTCTGAAGCAATATCATTCCATCTATTTATTTTCCGAAGAAAATCGACGGCTGTGCATGAAGCAATAGTTACCAACCATGCTCCAAATTTCTCAAAATCATCTATAGTATGTAACTTCATAAAAGCTTTCAAAAATGTTTCTTGAACTACATCCTGTGTGAGTTCTCGATCATGTAAATAATAATAAACGGTATTATAAACTCGCTGATAATACATTTCAAAAACAATCTTCTCTGAAACTTCGTCTTTCTGAATAGCCTTTTCTAATAAACCAGTAATCAAGTACTTTCACATCCCTATGTGGAAATTTTAATTATATCTAACTAGAAAAAACATTAGTACAGTAAATTCAATATGAATTTAAGTGATCAAAATATAGAAAAAAGTTTACTATTACACACAAATTCACTTTTACAAATATTAGTATATTTTCATTACTTTTATTATTCAACATAAATTTACAAAAATTTCTAAAAATATACATTTAATACCTGTAAAATTAGGTTAATTCATGCTTTCTGGAAGGGGGATTTAAATTTAAAAGTTAATAAAAAAGCATTGATCCATCTGGATCAATGCCCTTTAACTGAATAATTTAACATTATTTTCTTCATTTAGAAGTTTTTGTGTATTATCTATTAATTCCTCTTTGTTTTTGATTTGTAGAAACTGTATCCCAGAACCATCTTGTAGTTCCGCTTTTGTAATTTTATATTCAAAACCATCAAATTTGAATGTTATCCAATCTACATTCTGAACTAATGTAAATAAATAAATGGAATTATATATTGCTGTTTCTCTATACTTTTGTTCTGTATCTGTCCAATCATAATTTAATATTATTCCATACGGTTCAGTTTTTGTCTCAAGTTCAAAACCACTTAAGTGTTCTACCCCTTGTAATTGGTTAACGATGTTTCCTACTGCGCTGTTATCGCCTACAAAAGAACCTTTGAAACTAAATATATCATCCTTATCATCATTAGGGTTACACCCGCTTAAGAAAAGCATCACCAGTAATGAAAAGATACAATATTTAATAATTTGTCTTTGTCTCAATTTGAATTCACCCTTTTATCATTATTGGAATTCGAACAGAAACCATCCGAATCATAAGAAGTGTTTTGTTTACCTAATTAACCAAGTTTCTTTTGTATTATATTTTTTTCTGCAAAGTAACTGAATATTAAACCCAAAATCAAGGGAACAAATGAACCGGTAGTTAGTGAAAACCCTTCTCCATTATCCTCAAATTCGTAATGAAACCTTCAACCAAGGAATATTAAATATATGTCCAATAAGATAAAGTATTTCTGTAGCGAATAAAAGGGTTGTAAAGGATACAATAATAGTCTTAAGCTTTATATGACCTCCTAAGGCTTACTTTTGTATATCATAAATTAATACTTAATCCCCTTTTATCTCTCGGTTTTCTCCGAATATAGCCGTAGCTATAGAACTAAAGAAATTACCTTATCCTCCAAATATATCTAACATCTTTGATCACTCCTTATTATTGATACGGTTTATACCCACAAAGGTTTCAAATTTACAATTCATTCTGTTTCATTATTACCTTTCATTTTTCGATAAATTGTTTGTAGGACTACTCCTAAAATGTAGCTTGCGATAGCAATTGTAGTAGGGCTTAACTTAAAACCTATTATTAAAATAGGTGACATCAAAATAAACCTTGAAACAAATCGATATACTTTATCAAGTGTTCTAAAGGATCTTTAGGATATATATGATATGGTTCCAATTATTACTAGCACGACAACCATAAGAAAAACCATAAAGAATGATTCCGTAAAATCTACCTTTGGTTTATTATTAGTACTATTTCTCATAAGTCACCTTGATATTACTAATTCTTCTTTGTTTGTTTACGACCTCTACAAGAAGGTTCTGACCATCCTGCTCCAGAAGAATATAAATCACTATGGCTGCATAGTCTTTTTAGAATTGTCTACTTGACAGGGTTAAGTCCAGGATGATTAGTGTTAATATAAGGTCTATAAACGTTTATTTAGGGGTGAGTGTATGAATGCAAAGAAAGTCCTTCTTGGAATGGTAGTGGGAGGAATTGCTAGTGGTGTTGCTACATTACTAACAACTCCTCGCTCTGGCGAAGCACTTCGAAAAAATTTAATACGTTCTGAAGAGGAATGGAGACAAAATCTGGCCAATCTAAGCACTTCTATACGAGATGTGAGCAAGGAGATCACTTCAGTTACTAAAGAAGGAAAGGTTGTCCTTTCAAGCTTGATTAAAGATATAAAAATTAGTGTACAAGCGTGGAAGGAGTCTACAGCCGACAACCAAAATGCAATAAAAATGGAGCTTGATTTGATTCAAGAAGCGTTACGAAAACTTGAAAATGATTTACAAAAAAAATAGTTACTATAGAAATAAAAGCTTTTGTTTGTCCTTTTTTTCAAAAGAAAAGAAGGATTTTTCTTTTAAAAAGGAAATATATTTTATATTAATTCCCATAAATCTTATAAATCTATCGAATAATTCATAATTGGAAATAAAATTTTATCTAATTTCTAAAAATTTTGTAAATTACATCTTTATTAATTTTTGTTTTATTGGCATAATGAAAATAATAGACAAAAAAAAGTGGGTGACTAATAGGGATGACGGGAAAAGATTATACAATGAAAGAAGCAATGCTATTTAGTCAGAGAATTGCACAATTAAGCAAAGCTCTCTGGAAAGCCATTGAAAAGGATTGGCAGCAGTGGATTAAGCCACATGATCTTAATATTAATGAACATCATATTTTATGGATTGCTTACCATCTAAATGGTGCATCCATCTCTGATGTCGCGAAATTTGGGGTCATGCATGTTTCAACTGCTTTTAACTTTTCAAAGAAGCTAGAGGAACGAGGACTTTTACAATTCTCTAAAAAGGAAAATGATAAGCGAAACACGTATGTGCAAATTACGGAAAAAGGAGAAAGCATACTTCTAGACTTAATGGAACACTATGAGCCATCAGGAAATGCAGCTTTCTCAGGTGCTTTGCCATTAAAGGAACTGTACGGCAAGTTTCCAGATATTATTGAAGTAATGGCCATTGTCCGAAATATTTACGGGGACGACTTTATGGAGATTTTCGAAACATCATTTAGAAACATTGAACAGGATTTTGAAGAAAAAGAAGGAAAGCTTACAAAGAAAAAATCATCGTCTGAGTATGTATAATCATAAGTACCTTTTAAGCTCACCCATTAGTGGTAGAAACAGTCTTTGAAGGATACATGCATGAATTACTTCTTCTACTTGGAAGTGTGGGTGTAATTCTTCTTTAAACTTTTTAAAAAGCGGATGAAAATATACAAAGCCTTCCGCTTTCTGTTCTTCCAATTCTATGCTCAACCGTTCACAATTCGTACAAAATACCTGTACATCACTTTCCGATAAACCTTTTTCAATTACTAACATATCAAATTTGGCTTTATTGCTACCAATCATCTTTAAAAGCAAGGATTGATGGTACTCTAAGCGCTTTATTCTTTCTAATAATTCCTCGTCAAACATCCTTCTACCTCTTTTCTATTCTTCATAAATTCTATTGTATAAAATGTAAAATGATATGACAAAAAATTTATCGAAAAATGTTTGCTGTTTTCCTATTGATTTTTTCATCTGTTCATCGTAAAGTATCTAAAGTAAGTGGAACATATGAAGCTTACAAAATACTTATATCTCCATTTGGAGGCTGATTCTCTTGAATTGCTGGAAAACAATAAACTTTACGAGACAATATGGATCACAGCGACTTTTTATACTGTCTGCCTTAACTATGTTATTTACTTTTATTCTACTTTATATTCCGGCAACATACTTATTTGTTGCAACAACCTTTTATGACAATCATTTTATTTATTTTATTTTAGCATTAATTTTACTGTATCCGGCTCATAAACTTCTACATTTTTTACCAATTGCTCATTTGAATGAGAAGGTAAGAAAAACGTTAGATTTAAAATTTGGTTTTATTCCAACAATTAAAATTCAAATTACTGAACCTATTAAAAAATATCAGTTTTTAATCGCTCTACTATCGCCATTTGTCATTATTAATTCAGTATTGTTGGCAGCTTGTTTCCTATTTCCGCATTACGCACACTATTTTACGATTTTAATAGCTTACCATATTGGCATGTCTGTTTCTGATCTTATTTGTGGAAAAGATGTAATTACCGCTCCTAAGAACGCATTTATTGAAGAAAACGAAGATGGTTATGAAATTTTAATTATCAATAAGGAAGGGACATCTTACTGATGTCCTCTTTCTCTAATAGTTGCTAAAACAATTTTTCTTTTAACTTAAAAATTGATTATGATACAATACAAGAAAACACCTTCCCATAGGAGGGATTTATCGATGATTTTTCTTTTTATAGTACTTGCGGTTTTTATTTTATTTCAAATTAACAAACTTACAAACTCTCTCTGTTTACAGAAAGAGATTCCTGAAGAACGACAGCCACAAATATTTAGGACAATTAATATATTAATAACGATTCTTCTGATATCTTCCTATGTAGAAATCCTATTTACATAGAACAATAAGGAGCGGTGGACATTCATCCACCGCTCTTTCTCTTTAATCATATATTCGCTTATAGCCAAGCAGCACCAACGATGATTAAAAGGATGAACAATACTACAATTAGCGCGAAGCCTCCACCATATGAGTGACCCATTCTAACACCTCCTCTCAAGGAAAGTTAATATATCCTATTCAAGTACAGCTACATCCGTTAAAAGGATTCGTGTTATTTCACATGGAGCTTAACAATAAGCTGCCCCCACAATAATTAATAAGATGAATAATACAACAAGTAGCGCAAAGCCATTGTGTCCCATCATTAAAACCTCCCTTTCTCTCTAATTTTAATGGTGGCATTCCGATAAACATGAAGGATTGCCTGATTTTTTTGTTGAACTATTGTTAGTTCCCTTTATATTATGTAACCCATTCCATAATGGGATGGGCTATTTACTTATTTTTGAAGATTTACCATTGTGGAACAGATTTTTTTTTTGCTCTTCCCATCAGGTATGGTATAGTAATGTTTGTGACCGAATGATACGAAATAATTTTGTAGGAGTGTTCAAGATGAAAAAATGGATGTTATCCCTATCAGTCATTGCTGGCATCGTTACGTTAACTGCATGTAACAATGCCAATGATTCTGCAGCGGTTGTAGAAACATCTGCAGGGGATATTACGAAGGACGAGCTTTACGAGGCAATGAAGGAAAAATACGGGGAAGCTACTTTACGTGAGCTTGTTTATGAAAAAGTTCTTTCTGACAACTATGAAGTAAGCGATGAAGAGTTAGATGAAAAAATCGCTGAATTAAAGGAACAACTAGGGGACAATTTTGAAGTTGCTTTAGCTCAATATGGATACGATAGCGAAGAAGACCTTCGTGAAACGTTTAGAATTGGTATGCTACAAGAGAAAGCTGCTGTAAAGGATATTGAGGCAACAGAGGAAGAAATGAAGGAATACTACGAAAACTATAAGCCACAAATCAAAGCTCGTCACATCTTAGTTGAAGATGAGGCTAAAGCAAAAGAAGTAAAAGCTAAGCTTGATGCGGGAGAAAAATTTGAAGATGTAGCAACTGAATACTCTACAGATACAGCATCTGCAGCAAACGGTGGAGACCTTGGCTGGTTCGGAGCTGGACAAATGGTTGCTGAGTTTGAAGAGGCTGCCTATGCACTTGAAGTCAACAAAATTAGTGATCCTGTAAAAACAGAACATGGCTACCATATTATCCAGGTAACCGAGAAGAAAGAAAAGCAATCATATGAAGATATGAAAGCTGAAATTGAACATCAAGTAAAAGTGTCCAAGCTAGACGAAGCATCGATTACTGAAGCAATGGAACGTGAACTTAAGGATGCAAAAGTAGAAATTCAAGATAAAGATTTAGAAAAAGCATTAGACAGTGAAGAAACAACAACACAAGGCTAATATTAGCCTTGTAAGCAAAAAGGTTCCAGAGTTATCTGGAACCTTTTTTATTGAGCTGATCGGCCCTCTCTGGCTCTCTCAACCCTCTTCATATATATTTCTCCTTCTCGTTCAATACTTTGCATTTCTTCCTCTCTCTCTTTCCTCCCTGTACGAAGTGCCATCATTGCACTTATAAAAATCCCAGCAACTACAAAGTAAATCCAAATCGGTATCATAGAACGTCCTCCTTTAACTCATATGGTTGTCCAAGTCTTTATAAACCATATGAGTTAAAAAACAAAAAAATGCCCATTAGAGCATTTTTTGTAAGGTATTATTTATGAAATGTTGGCTTATAAAATGACCTTTGCTCTAGAGGGAAAATTCTTTCAGTAAACTCACCAGGTTTCACTCTCTCTAATGCTCGGTCTAGCATATTCATTTTTGCATCTAAATTATCAATATAATGAAGAATTTCAGCTTCTTTAATTAATGGTGGTTTTGGACTCCCCCACTCAGCCTTCCCATGATGACTCAATACAAGATGCTGAAGAATAACAACTTCTTCACCAGTAATATGAAGCTCATCTGCTGCTTTACCAATTTCGTTCACCATAATAGATATATGACCTAAAAGATTTCCTTCGACGGTATATGAGGTCGAAATAGGTCCAGATAGTTCCGTTACTTTACCCAGGTCATGGAGAATGATTCCAGCATATAATAAATCTTTATCCAAGCTAGGATAAAGCTCAGCTATTGCCTTAGCTAAGTCAAGCATACTAACCACATGATAAGCTAAGCCAGACACAAACTCATGGTGGTTTTTTGTTGCAGCTGGATACTCTAAAAACTCATTTAAATGTTTCTTTAATAAATGCCTTGTAATTCTCTGGATATTAGGGTTTTTCATTTCAAAAATATATTGTGTAATTTTACTAGACATTTCATCCTTACTAACAGGTGCTGTTTCCAGGAAGTCAGCTAACTTCACAGAATCTGTGGGAGCTGCAGGCCGGATTTGTCTTAGCTTTAATTGATTTCGTCCACGGTAGTTCTGTATTTCCCCAACGATTCTCACGATTTTCTGTGCTGCATATGTTTTCTCATCTTCATCAGATGCATCCCAAAGTTTCGCTTCTATTTCACCACTTTGATCTTGGAAAATAATCGTTAAAAAGGGCTTTCCATTACTAGCGATCCCTTTTACAGAATTTTTTATTAGTAGAAACTGTTCAATAGCTTCTCCTACTTCATAATCAAGGATACCTTTTGACATCAAATACGCCCCTTTCTATGATTCTAGTATAGCATATTTAATCATTTTAGAAGTCAATATTCATAGACCGGGATGATGGTAATTCTTTGGCTGTAAATGAAATCCCGTCCTCACTTCAACTGAGGAACGGGATTTTCTTCGAGACGGATGATATGGTTATCTTGTAAATCCTTCAGTAAATGACGGTGACAAGTGAAGAATAAAACTTGGTTATTCGTTATTTCCTTTAATAATTGAAGAACACGAATCGTACGAACATGATCAAAGTTTACAAAGCTATCATCAATCATAATAGGGAAGGGTCTTTTTTTATAAATGGTTGTCACAAGAGCAAGTCTGATCGCAACATACACCTGCTCCATGGTCGCTTGACTTAGTTCATTAGCTTCGAATACAGAATAATCTTTGCGATGAATATGAAACCCACTTTCAGTCTCTTTTGGAACGATTCGCTGATAGTTGCCATTCGTTAAAAATGATAAGTATTCCTCGGCTTTTCCTAAAACGGCCGGCAGCTTTTCTTCATTAAATACCTTCATGGTTTTGTTCAAAAGCTCTTTAGCTAGAGCAATGCGTGCCCAGTCCTTTGCTTCATCCTCGAACTCTGCTTTCAATTGCGTATACTTATGAAGGAGCTCTGAATATCTTCCTCCTTCTTCTAGAATAGAAATTTGGTATTTTGTTTCAGAAAGAGTTTTTAGAGCTTCCTCACGTCTTTTATGATTCAGCTCAATGTCCGTACTCTTTTCTATTATGGCTTGTTCGATATCAGTAATCTTGATTAATTTTCCGATTAATTCCTTTGTTAATGATGAAAAAGCGATTCGCTTTTGAAGTTCTTCTACTTTATTTTTCCCCTCGGTTAGTTTGTCCTTTTCAAGCCCTGCTTTACGGTACTCTTCTTCATTGTTTACATCAGCTAAAACAAATAGTTCTTTCATTTCAGTAACATACTGATGCAGCTCACTTTGGACCCTCTCCAGCTCCTCTATACTTTCTTCGAGTTTCTCGTTTTTCCGACTGAATATTATATACCTTTGCTGTTCTTCTTTTAATCGATCTCTTAGTTCCATTGCTAGTTGTGGCACGGGTAGATGTTTCTCAATAAATAAGCCCCCGAGCTCTTCGATACGATTTGAAATCCTTTGAATGGTGTCCATCTTTTTATCCAATTGTAATTGAAGAGCATTTTGCTCGTGGATCATACTCTTGAGACGTTCTAAGAGGTCAAACGCGTCTACCAAATATGACTTTGTAATTTCTTCTGATAAACATAGTTTTTGGGCAATAGATTTCCGTTCTGATTCCATTTCAGCAGATTCAGTTTCCCATTTTTCAAACTCTGAAATAATTCGTTCATAATGGTTATTTTGTTGCTCCCATTTAACGTTAAGAATTTTGAACTCTTCCGCTTTTTGTTTCTCCTTTTCCAACCTACCACTATTCTCGAGAAATTTCTCATGATTTAATGCTTGTATCTGTACATCTAGTTCTTTTTC
The DNA here is from genome assembly GCF_050586445.1 of Bacillus coreaensis. Taxonomy (NCBI): domain Bacteria; kingdom Bacillati; phylum Bacillota; class Bacilli; order Caryophanales; family Bacillaceae; genus Bacillus; species Bacillus coreaensis. The sequence goes on along the minus strand of NZ_JBOCCY010000016.1, from coordinate 16,722 downwards.
CTTTTTTATTAATTCTTCTAATTGCGTTCGAACATTTTTCTTTGTTTTCTTCGTTTTCGTGAAAAGTGAAGAAAACAACACAATAAGAAAAAGACCAATACTAATAAGAATGAATAAAGATTCTGATTTCAGAACACCAAACACACCAAGGAATATACATACGAATGTAAATGTCAGTAATTGAAAGAAACGATTCTTCGATTCCTTGTTTGCCTCCTCTTCATATCCCATTAACATATTGATTGTTTGTTTCACTTGTAATAGCTCACTTTTTAAGCTAGATGGACTTGAGTGCTTTACCTTTTCCTCAAGCTCACGAAATTCCTTCTCCGAAAGTAACTCACTCTTACAAGATGCTATTCTTTTCTCAAGTAACTCCAAGTCCAATTTTTCTTGCTCAAATAACGCATCAAGTTCTTCTTTCTTTTCATTGAGCTTCCATTGTTTTTTATATGCTACGTTCACACGTTCCTTCATAAACATACTCGTATCAATATTCAAGAGTGTATCATCGTTTAGAGGAATATGTAATTTGTCCAACATCTCTCTTTTCTGTCTCTGTAGATGTTCAAGCTGAATGCGCAAACTTTTTTCTTCCTCACTGAGCGTTTCTAGTAAAGGAAGTCTGTCCAACGCTTCTTGAATGTCTACTTCCTTTCCTAGAACTTCAAGATTTGGTTGAGAATTACTTATCTCCTCATTAAGCTCTAGAATTTTCCTGTCTAACCTTGCTTTTTGAGCTTCCAACGGCTTCATCCATTGAATGATTTGATCTAGTCTTTTTATTCCATCTACAGGAAACTTAGTAGGCGGTTTTTCCTTTATTTTCTCTTTTACATATTCAAGCTCTTTTACAACTGGTTCAAGCTTTTTCCATTCTTGTAGCTGGTGTAGCTCTTGCAGTAAGTCTTCTTCTATTTGAGCAAGTTGGGAGATTTCCTCCGCTAGCTCATCGCGTTGCCGTACCATCTGCCAATAGCCTTCATTTTTATTTTCCGAACTCTTTAACTGACCATAAACTTCTTTTAGCTCTTTTAATTTTTCATTAATCACAGGTTTTTTTCCACTTGGCTTAAACTTTTCATCCAACTCTTTCTGAAGGGTCGAGTTTATCGAAACCAAACGGTCTGTACCGACAGCACCCGTAGAAAATAAAAACCTGCCCAAATCCTCTTTTTTCAGTTGATGTATATTTTGAAGCCCCTGCAGATTAAATGAAAAGATAGATTGGTAAAGAGGTTTATCCATACGGGTTAACAGCTCTTTAAGGAGATCCTCTCCTCCCCTTGTACCGTCCTCTAAAGTAACGGTAACATCACCTGTGGCTTTACCTTTCGTTCGTTCAATAACGATGCGTCCTTTATCACTTGTTTCAAGAAGGAGTTTCCCACCATACCTGATACCTGATTTCGGCTCATACCTCTGCTCTACCTGGACTTTTGTCGGAAAACCAAACAACATACTATGAATAAAAGACATGATCGTTGATTTGCCCGCTTCGTTTTCTCCATAAAAAACGGAAAAGGAATCTAGATTAGAAATTGTAACATTTTCCAATTTACCATAACCATAAATTTGTATTTCTTTAATTATCATGCAATTCACCTCCTACTCCTTTAACAATTGTTCCACTAGAAAACTCTCCGCATAACGTATCATTTCTTTTTTATCCTCATCGGTTAGTGGGTTCAAAAATTTCCTTGCCTGCGGATGCTGATATAGTAAGTCTAGCCCTCTTTCAAGTTCCCCTATTTCCTCTGAAAGGCGAAATAACTCCCCATAAAAATCAGTTTGGTTTGCCAATGTCTCCCGATCCCAGATGCACTGTTCTTCAGCAGTTACAGCATATGGCCATACAAAGGAAGCTTCTTCTCTTTCATCTTCTTGAAGAGCTTCCAATAGATCATTTAAAATGTCTCTTTCACTTGGATTATTTTCCTTTAAAAGCTTGGTTAGATGGAGTTTTAGCAGAATTCCTGTCTTATTTTCCCTTTCGGCATCAATCACGCTTTTACAAGTGAAGTAAAGTTGTTCAAACCCCTTTACTTCACTTACATTGATCTCCTTTTCTATCCATACACAATCTGATGTAGGAAAGAACTCAACAGTTTTCTTCCCTTCTTCTAATACAATCAGATAACCTCCTTTTATCCCTGTTTCCTTTCTATTTCGCCCTTGCGTATTACCCGGATAAATGACCGGAGGATCTTGTGAGAGGATCGTGCGCTTATGAATATGTCCAAGGGCCCAATAATCAAAATCCTTGTCTAATAATTCCTTTAATGAAAAGGGCGCATAATTTCCATGGTCATGGTTTCCTTCGATGTTTCCGTGTAGTATCCCAATATGAAAATCCGCTTCGCCCACTTTTTGATAATCTACTATTTTTCTTTCAAAAACATGCCGGCTAAGGTAACTAAAACCATATAAGTGAATATGGCTTCCTGTGGCCGTTTTATATACCTTTTTTTCTACATCAGCGGAAAATATATGTACGTTCTCAGGCATATCAAGATGAGCCCAACTCCCATCAAGGTGATCATGGTTTCCATGAATAGCAAAGACAGGTATTCCATGCGTTTGAAGCCGCTTCATTTCATTACGCAATCTTGTTTGGGCTTTAATACTTCTATCCTCACTATCAAATAGGTCGCCAGCTAAAATAACAAAATCGACCATTTCCTCAATCGCCTTCTTCACGATTCTTTCAAGCGCGACAAACGTACTTTCCTTTAGACGTGAGAAAATGGATGCTGGTAAAGACTTCAGACCCACCATCGGACTATCTAAATGCAAATCAGCAGCATGAATAAATTTTACTCGCTTCATATATCGTTCCTCATTTAGTTTTCTATTTTTCTATATTTTAGCATCTTAAAAATACGAATGCACGTTCTTATACTAAATAAAAAAAACAAGCTTCAAAATCGAAGCTTGCTTATTCATTCTTTGTAAGCTGGAGGGCTTTTTTAATGTCCTTGAAAGAAGTTGATCGTCCATACATGAGTACGCCACCTCTATATACTCTTGCGCCGAAGATTGCTAGAAGAATAATAGTGACGATTAGAATCGCAATCGCTAGTATTGGCTCCCAAACAGGTAACGATAACATACCGACCCTCATAAACATTAGCATGGGAGCAAAGAAAGGTATATATGAAGAGATCGTGATGAAAGGTGTTTCTGGTTGACCTAATCCAAACATAGCGATCATAAAACCAGCAACAATTAACATCGTCATTGGTGTAATCATCTGCTGAATGTCTTCTATTCTACTAACAAGTGACCCAAGAAAGGCGGCTAGAGTGGAATAAAGGAAGTATCCTAAAATAAAGAAAACAACAGCATATATAAGGGTAGCTAAGGGTAAATCTCCAAAACCAAGATAGCTAAAAAATCCCCCTTGCATCGTATCGAGATTCTGCTTCATGGAAACATAACCTACACCAAGTAAAACAGCCATTTGTGTAATACTTACCAAACCAATACCAAGAATCTTTGCAAACATCTGCTTAATTGGGGAGACACTGGAAATAAGAATTTCCATTACACGAGAGGATTTTTCCGTCGCAACTTCCATTGCAATCATGTTTGCGTATAGAATCACAGAGAAATAGATGACAAATAAAAGTACATAAACAAGTCCTCTAGCTTGGTTTAGTTCTTCCTCCGTTTTTGCGTTTTCTTCTAGTGCTAGTTGCTCAAAGTCAACTGGTTCATACAGTTTTGCTAGCTCCTCTGTGGAGAGTTCCATCTGTGTGGCAGCTAACTGTGTTTTCAATTGCTGAAGGCTATTTTTTATCTCATTTGCAATGCTTGTATCCGCAATGGTCATGGCATGATAGGTTGCCTCAGGTAAGTTCATGTTGTTTAAACCTACAAGAAGTAGTCCATCAAATTCACCTTCTCGAATCGCTTCCTTTGCCGCTTCCTCGTCCCCAGTAAATTGGGTTAGTGTAATATCTTCATTGACTGCTTCGACTTGCTGCTTTAATGGAGAAAAGAGTGCTCCACTCTCATCAATTACTGCAATTTCCTCTCCAGATTCTCCTTTATTAAAATACTCCATCACGTTTGAGAGATTGGTAAGTCCCACAATTAGCAATAAGGTAACAGCGGTTGTAATGATAAATGATTTTGATTTCACTTTACTCATGTAAGTATGAGCCAGGATGATCCAAAACTTATTCATACGAGGCACCTACCTTCTCGATAAAAATATCATTTAAGCTTGGCTCCTCAAGGGCAAATTTCCGGATAAACCCATAAGGTACAATTTCCTTAAGTAGCTTCTCCGCCACTTCTTCACCAGTTATTTGAAGATGAATTCCTTCAGCAGTCTTTTTGTGCTTTATCACTCCAGGAAATCCTTTTAAATCGTCAAGTGAAAAATCAGCATGAATCACAACATTTTTCTTACCAAAACTTTTCTTTATATCCCTAAGAGAGCCATGTACAACAGGACTTCCTTTATGCATGATACATAAATGTTCACACATTTCTTCTACATGCTCCATACGATGACTTGAAAAGACAATCGTTGATCCGTTTTTCTTTAAGTCCAGTACGGCCTCTTTTAACAACTCGACATTTAAAGGGTCAAGTCCACTAAAAGGTTCATCCAGAATTAGCAGTTCTGGCTTGTGTAGAACCGCTGCGATAAACTGAATTTTTTGCTGATTTCCCTTAGAAAGCTCTTCAACTTTTTTGTTTGCATATTCAGGAACTTTAAATCGTTCGAGCCATTTGTCTAATTCCGTTTGTGCTTCATCCTTCTCCATTCCTCTTAACCTTGCTAAGTACACAATTTGTTCTTTTACCTTTAATTTAGGGTACAGTCCACGTTCTTCTGGTAAGTAGCCAATATATCTGCTCGTTGAATAATTAATGGGTTTACCATTCCATGTGATTAGACCTTCACTACTATCCATTAAGCCTAGAATCATCCGAAAAGTTGTTGTTTTCCCTGCTCCATTTGCCCCAAGAAAACCAAACATCTCTCTTTCCGGTATGGTTAATGAAAGATCATTCACTGCCGTAAACGTTCCAAAACGCTTTGTTATATTTTCAATTTTTAAAACCATGTCCTTCCCTCCTCTTCCATAAGGTAGTACGTTTTAGAATAGAAAAAGTTACATATTTTTGTAATTTCTATTTTGCAAGAACCTCCTCACCTATGTGAAAATAAAACTAGGAAGTTATTACGAAGGGGGAAAACGGATGAAGATCTACAAATTAACTTGCTTTGAAGCTACTGGAGAAAAAATTATAGATGAAACAATTGATGCGAAGAATGATATGGAAGCAAAGAATAAGGCTGAAGTTCTCTTAAAAGAAAAAGAGCTAAACAAAAAAACATATCGTCTTGTATCTCCTGATGGAAATCTAATCCTTTTTAAAGCCTAAGAAACTCAGCCAATAACTATTGGCTGAGTTTCCTTTACTTCCCTTTAAACTGAGGTTTTCGCTTTTCTATAAAGGCACGGATTCCCTCTTTGTGGTCCTCCGTTTGTCTCATTTTATGTTGTGCATATTTTTCAAGCTCAAGTATTTTTAATAATTGTGGACGGTTCGTTTCAACCAATATTTTCTTTGTTTTAATCATCGCTTTAAGTGGTTTCTTTAAATACTCCTCTAGCTTCTGATTCAATGCATCTAAATAATTAGGAGCTACCTCATGAATGAGGCCTTTTTGAAATGCCTCATTTGCAGTCATTACTTTCCCTTCCCAAATAAGTTGTTTTGCTTGATCCTCACCCAATTTTTTCTCAAGGAAGAAGTGAGCTCCACCATCAGGTACGAGACCAATTCCAATGAAATTCATAGAAAGCTTGCTTTTTTGATCAGCTAGAATATAGTCTGTCGCTAAAGCGAGACTTAGACCTAGACCAGCGGCAGAACCTGATATAGCACTAATAGTTAGCTGTGGTAACGAATAAAGAGTCATAACCAATTCGTTAATGCTGTCCATCACACTGTAGAAATCGCTTTCATTTGTCTCCTGTAGCATCATTTTTATATCACCACCTGAAGAAAAAGCGCGTTCGTTTCCAGTTAAAACCACAACATCAATTTCATCTGTAATACTTATTTCCTTTAATTTTGTCGTCAATCCCTTGATTAGCTCCAAATTTAATGAATTTAGGCTCTCTGGTCGATTCAATTGTATCGTTGCCACTCGGCCATTCACCTTTACTAACACTATATTAGACTCAGTATTCGTTTTCATCCTTCTCCCCTCCCAATGAATTCTCTTCTATTATTATATCGGTATTCCATTGGATAAAAAACTAATTATTTTAAATTATTCCAAAAATCGGTATAGTTAAGAAGGGAAAGGAGTGTTCTTCTTGAAATCTATCTACTCATATAATCAATTTTTCATTACAACTAACAAAGAACTTTTAAATCTTGATGTTATTGAACAATTTATCTGTCACGAATCCTATTGGGGAAAGGGAATGACCCGGGATTTAATAGTAACGTCCATAGAGAACTCTAGTTTATGTTTTGGACTGTTTGATGGGAATCCAGAAGAAAATTCTTCAGCCAAGCAAATTGGCTTTGCTCGTGTAATAACTGATTTTGTTAGATTTGCTTATTTAGCAGATGTGTTTGTGATAAAAGAGTACCGTGGTCAAGGGTTAAGCAAATGGTTAATAAAGACGATTGTTAGTGAGCCAAAGCTAAAGGGGGCAGCCTTTCATTTAACCACCAAGGATGCTCACAGCCTGTATGAAAAATTCGGATTTCGTCCAATCGACCAACCTGAAAACCGAATGCTGCGGCCGTTAAATATGGACCAAATTCAGGAAGCATATAATAAAGCCACGGATAGATTTTCGGACAGGAATTGATAGATTTGGCCTTGGGGTGTCCGAATCCCAGGCTTTTTCGGACAAGACCCGGTGGAATCCACACTTCGTTGTCCGAATCCACTAGTTATTCAGACAGGTCACGGTGGCATCCGCACTTCGTTGTCCGAATCAAAGCCTTATTCAGACTGGTCACGGTGGTATCCGCACTTCGTTGTCCGAATCAAAGCCTTATTCAGACAGGTCACGGTGGTATCCGCACTTCGTTGTCCGAATCAAAGCCTTATTCAGACTGGTCACGGTGGTATCCGCACTTCGTTGTCCGAATCAAAGCCTTATTCAGACAGGTCACGGTGGCATCCGCACTTCGTTGTCCGAATCAAAGCCTTATTCAGACTGGTCACGGTGGTATCCGCACTTCGTTGTCCGAATCCAATGGTTTTTCGGACAGGTCACGTTTCCCTACTTTATTGAAGAGCGTGGGATTGAGAATAAGCTTGTGAGTATTTCCAGTTTATCATTCGTATATTTCTCGTATGAGTCGTTATATGTCTTTGGGTCTTTAGGATTTGAAAATTGCGTGATCTTTCCTGTTGAAGGATCGATAAACTTACTTGCAGCACCACAGCCTAAACCAATGATTGTCTGCTGTTCTTCCATAATCATAATATTATAAATGCTCTCTTGGTTAGGAAGCGCGTATCCTACATTCTCCAGATTTCCTAGAATGTTCTTTTGGCGATACAAATAATAAGGCGCATAATTATGTTCTTTCGTCCAGTTTTCGGCAAGCCCCATCATTTCTTCAATTTCACTACGTTGTGCAACCTTGTACTTTTCTTTGTTTTTTGTCATCTCGGAAGCACGTTTAAAGGAAAGGGTATGAACGGTTAATGATTCTGGCATGAGCTTTTCCGTCTCTTGTAGAGTATAAGAAAACTCCTCCACACCTTCTCCAGGCAAACCAATAATTAAGTCCATATTAATATTATTCATTTCCATTTTTCGTGCAAGCTTAAATTTCTCAATTGTTTCCTCAACCGTGTGATGACGACCAATCGCTTTTAATGTTTCTTGAATATATGATTGTGGATTAATACTAATTCGATCTATATTCCACTTTTTTAATACTTCTAGCTTTTCAGGCGTGATCGTATCAGGACGACCTGCTTCTACCGTTACTTCACGAATATTTGCCACATCAGGAAAAGACTCGTACATTTCTTCATAGAGCATGTCCATTTCTTCAGCAGTAATACTTGTAGGAGTACCACCTCCATAATATACAGTGGTGATTTTCACGTTATTTTCTTTCAACCACTGTCCGATTTTTTTCATTTCAAAATGTAGGCCCCCTAAAAATGAATTCACAGATCCTTGTCTACCATTAATCGCATAGGCAGGGAATGTACAATACGCACATTTCGTAGGGCAAAACGGAATACCAATATATATGCTCACTTCGTTTTGCAGTTGATACAAGTCCGGAACAACGGATAATTGACGATCAATGATATTCTGCATTAATTGAATCTTTTCATCAGAAATCATATACTCCGTTTGAAGCTTTTTGTGTGCTTCCTCTTTCGGCTTTCCTTCATGCAACATCTTGTGGAGAAGTTTCGTTGGTCTTATCCCTGTTAAAATCCCCCACTTCTGTGTCATTCCTGTATAAGTTTGTAGAACAGATAAATACACATAAGAGATCGCATGTTTAATCATTCTCTCTTTTTCTTTTTGAGTAACATCATTTGGGAGGGCTTTTTCATAATTTGCATGTAGTGGTTCGGAACCTGGTATTTCAGCTTGGACATGAAGCCAATCCGATACTCGCAAATCAAAATTAACTGTTAACTCCGCTTGGTCCGAGTGGTTTTCCATGAACACTTTCGTTTCTTCAAAAAATAAGTTAGCTATATTGATAAGTGGACGGTGGAATTTTTCTTCCATCAATCCATATATATTAATCTGCAATAGAATCACCTTTTAGTTAAATTTATATCATGCCTTAAAAGTGTACAAAAATGAAAGGTATGGGTCAACTTTCAATCGTTGATCCATACCTTCCAATTACTTGATAATATTCATTTTCTTTAAGAACTCAATCGGCTGTTGCTTTCGAAAGTGTTCCTTTACTACATATCCGACTCCATTTTCATTATTTGAGCGAGTAACCCAATCTGCTGCCTTTTTCACCTCAACGGGTGCATTCCCCATGGCAACGCCTAATCCAACCTTCTCAATCATATCAATATCATCAATCGCATCGGCAATAACAACCATTTCTGAACGCTTCACACCAAGTCTTTCTCCTAAGTATAAAAGACCCGTTAACTTTGATACACCCTTTGGTATAATTTCTAATCGAAGTTCATCCAGCTGCAATGTAGCCACTTCATCGTACATCGTGTAGATAGCTTTTTTTGCGTCCTGAAGGTCTTCCTTTCTCTCAAAAAATATTTCAATTTTTGGTGGACTACATGGTTCGTCTGAAATGGCATCGCTTAGTGAATCAACATATTGTTGTGAATAAAAGACAGGATCTCCTGAAGAAAACACAGTTTTTGCTAGTAAATTATTGCTAACTCTTGAGCGATTGGCCAATGAATACCGATCATCTACTAAACGAATTTGACAGTGAAAGGCTTCTAATAAACGAACCAGCTCAAAGGTGACATCCTCCGAAATTCTTCTTACTAATACCGGTTGATCCATCGAGCTTGCGATATAAGCCCCTCTGTGTGTGACTAAATAGGAATCGAGCTTTAATGCCTTTGCCACTTTCTTTGCTGATGCAAAGCTTCTAGATGATACTAACGTAACATAAATCCCCTTTCCCTGCACATATTCAACGGCTTCCTTGGTTGACCTTTGGATTCGCCCGTTTGATTGAAGAAGTGTTCCGTCTATATTTATAGCAAGCAGACGATAAATCATAGTTAGTCCCCCCCACCTTCATCATTTCCCTTTATATCACATGTATGAAAACAGCGAGATAATTAGAACAATTAGAAGGAAGAGTTTGCTGTTCGAAAAGAAAAAACACTTTATCAAAATAGATAAAGTGTTTTAGATGCTATTGTCCCATAGCTCCGTAGAGCTCTTCTAGTGGCTTCATAATAATTTGATTTAATTCCCCGATAATCATGCTCATTCTTTGTTCAGCTTCCATTAGCTGAGCAATTTTTTCATGTTGTTGAACAAGTGCTACTGTTTTTTGAGCCTGTTCCACTTCTTCTTGTGTAATTTCTTGGCCCATCATCTGCTTTTGCTGTAATTCAAGCTGTAAGTTACGGAAATTCTCAAACATTTGTTTTGCAGATGGATCAGCGTTTACTTCATCATAAATTCTTTTTAAGCTCGCATATTCATTACTTGAGCGAATCGCCTTTTCTAACTCATAAGCTGCATCATGTAAATTAACCGCCATTTTTATACACTCCTTTTCAAGAAATCCTTCCAACTATACCAAACAATTCATTAAAAAGCGAATAATCCCTATCCAATGAATAGAACAACTATGCCTTGGAAAAGACCGATCACTCCTCCTAACAATGCGCCTAAGTACGTGATCATCTTTAATTCACTTCTAGTAATGGATAAAACCATTTCCTCGAGCCGTTCTACTGAAAACGTTTCAACTTGCTCTTTCACAATATCTGCTAAGTGTAATCGTTCAAGGATTGTCTCCATACGGCCAGTAGTCCAGTCGAAGACTAAACGTAAGCCAGCAGGAACAAAATCATTAATGATGCTCTCACGATTATTTTCTAGCAGTTCTGACATAGGTTTTTGTATAAGTTGATCCATCTTTATAAGCTTTTTAACTGTTTGATTGATCAGTTGTAGTAATTGCTCTTTTCCTAATTGCTCCTCAAATTCTTCCGTTTTCTTATTTAATAGTTTTTCCCATTCCTTTGAAAGGAGAGTCGTTATCAGGTCCTTTGTCCCCTCATTTTCAAGAAACTTTAAAATTTCTGGACGAATCTTTTCTGTGAGGTTTACATTTCCAAAGAACATCTGAAGCATATTCCCTAACATCCCACTTCGTTCACGGACAAAATCATTAATCATTCTTTCCACTCGAAGCTGCCCTTCGGCACTATTAAAGTAGTCCTTACCCTTTAATAGAATATATTCGCTAATAACAGGGATCTTTTCACTTAATTTTTCTTGAAGCTCCTTCGGAAGCACATCCTTTATTGGTTTCTCCCTAAAGCGAGGCATCACTTCTTCGTATTTCTTATGAATAAATAAGGACATTTTTTCAGATGCACTTGTTTCTAAATGCTTAAAGCCTAGCCGCTCGAAAACTTGTGCCAAAGAAAGCTCGCTTCTTAACAGTTGATCAAGCTCCGTTTGAGCAACTCTTATCATTTCCTTCTGGAATTGATCATTTAAGAATTTCTTTTGGATACTTTCGGGAGTTAGGAGGTGATCCACCACCATTTTCCCCATTTGTTCAGCTAATTCATCTCTTCTCTTTGGAATTAATCCAGGTGTAAACGGCACTCTCCATTTTCCTATATAAAGTGCTCGATATGGGCGGAACAGCATTTTAATGGCAAGCGAGTTAGTAAACCCTCCAATCACCGCTCCAATGACAACCATAAAAACTATGGTTATTGCTATATTCATACAACATCTACCTTCCATAAAAGTTTTCACAAATGTTTTTGTTTTTTCATACGATACCGTATCAGCTTTTGCCCATATACATGGTCAATAGAAAGAGGTATCGTGATGGCTACTTCTTACTTACCTATTACGGTGATTCCTACCGAAACGTTTCAAATAAAAGAAAGTTGTATTCAGATAAGCCGAGCATTAGCAAGTTATTATCACATTTTAGCACGTCCTACCATATTTCTAAAGATTGGTAGGGTGTGTATAGAAGTTTATGTAGAAATAACTGATTTACCAAAGAACGAATTACACTTACCTTCATCCTTTCTCTCAAAATTTAAAATACCTATTAAGGCAACAAAGTATTTAGCAACATTTATTGAAGAGTCAAACACCTTAATAGTAGGTCCTATTGTAGCCCTCATGACTGACAGTACGGAAACGAACCATGAACCGAATTTTCGATCCGTTCATACATTTTGCGAGGAACTTCATTATCATACACAGCAAACAGGTGGACTTTTTTACGTATTTAAAAGTGATGATTTTTCAATAGATGAAATTAGTGGCTATTACTATAATGATGGATGGAAAAAACATACATTCTCTCCACCTGATGTAGTTTATAATCGGATCCATTCAAGACGAAAGGAGCGAAGTGACTATTTTCATAAATTAAAAAACGAAATGACAAGATTGAATATTCCATTCTTTAATGACCGCTTCTTATCCAAATGGGATGTTCATGAACTGTTAATTCAAGAAGAGCATTTGCAACCACATCTCCCAGAAACATTATTATTTACGGAAACCAATTTTCTTGAATTATTAAATAAACATTCAAGCCTATTTATTAAACCCATACATGGGAGTCAAGGTCGAAAAATCTTACATTTATATAAAGAAAGTCAATCATTTATCGTAAAGGTATCAACTGGAACACAAAGTGATGATTTCATGTCCTTTTCTAATGTTGAGCACTTTTTCAAATGGTTCTCACGCTTCCGAAAAAATTCAACTTATATTATTCAGCAAGGCATCCCCTTGCTTTTATATAAAAATCGCCACATTGATTTTAGAGTATTATGTCACAAAAATCTTTATAATGCATGGAAAGTCACCTCTGTAGTAGCTAGAATATCAGGTGAAAAACAATTTGTAGCCAATATTGCTAGAGGTGGCGAAACATATAAACCCATTAAAGCATTAACTGAACTCTTTGAAAGAGATGTGGCGATCCAGCAACTCGTGCTAATGAAAGAGTTAGCCAAGGAAATTGCAGCTGTTATTAGTGATAATACAGATGGTTTAACCGGTGAATTGGGTTTAGATATAGGCGTTGATCAGGATGGAAAGCTTTGGCTAATTGAAGTAAACTCAAAGCCCTCAAAAAACTTCGAAGAGCAAGAAGTTAAAATCCGTCCTTCCACAAGAGCAATTATGGAATTATGTACAGCACTCGCTTTCGAGTACAAAAGCAAGGAATTGGAGGAGAACACTCATGCTGACCTTTGGATTCATGACATTAAACCTGAGGAATGAAAATTCTTATTTCAGTGGAATTGCACAAGCTGCCAGCAACTATGGAATCCGTTGCTTTAGGTTTGTTCCATCGAATATTGTACCAACGTCAGAACTTATCGTTGGCGAGGAATATAAACCGAGCGAATCCCGCTGGATCGAAGCAGAATTCCCACTTCCTGATATTTTGTACGATCGTTGTTTTTATGGTGATGATACACATTCCCAAAGTTGTCTTTCCATTGTACGTTGGTTAAAAACACGAAATGATGTAACCTTTTTAGGCTATGGTCTTCCAAACAAAATGGAACTTTATGATGTCTTGAATCATTCAAAGCTCCATCCTTATCTACTTCACTCAGCACTAGTTGCTCACGCTGATCAAGTTATACACTCGCTTTCACATATCAATCCAGCCATTATTAAACCCATCAATGGTTCTCAAGGGAAAGGCATTTACTTTATAAAAAAAGAAAAAGAGCAATATATTGTTGAAACTGATAAAAAAGGGAAACATGTGAACCGCGTTTTTGAATCAAAGGAACTTTTTTCAGTTTGGCTTCAATCTCTTTTAAAGAAGAAAACATTCCTTATTCAACCATACAAACATTTAACCAATAAGGAGGGGCATCCTTTTGACCTTCGGATCTTGCTGCAAAAGAATCAACACGGGAAGTGGATTGTTCGTGGCAAAGGTATTCGTGAAGGTTCTGTTGGGTCTATCGTCTCTAATATTAGTGCCGGTGGAAAAATTCATACCTTCGAGGAATGGTCAAAAGAAAATTCACCATCTTCTTTCCTACTAAAAGAAGTTCAATATATCTTGTCCCTCCTTCCAACTGTTTTAGAAGGTACCTTCCGTCCTTTATTTGAAATCGGTGTAGACATTGGAATTGCAAAGGATGGATCACTATGGATACTTGACGTAAATTCAAAGCCAGGAAGAAAAGTAGTTGTTTCCACCACACCAGAAGTAAAAACTGTGTTAGAGTTAGCTCCCATCCTTTATGCAAAACACTTGATGGAGCAAAAAAGGAGTTTGATGAATCATGAAAAAACAATATCGAATTGACATTAGCGATCATCTTGAAAGAGGTACCTTATACTTTCCGGCTGAGCTTACTAATCATCATGCTCCAACGCGTATCTCTTTTGGAACATTTGCGATTCAAGCAACATGCTTTCCACACCCAGATGGGAAAAATACTCTTGTTCTTAGTCCTGACATTGCAGAAGCGATTAAATTTCCATCTTTAGACATTCCCTTCCATCTATTTATTGCAGAAAAGACCATTCATATTGGTCCTCTCATTGGTATTTTCACCTCTGGTTTTACTCCATTTGCCATGCGGCCGATTGGGGAAAGGTCCGTGTTTTTTTCTAAGTTATTATCTGTTAAAAAGTTTGTTGGAGCCCTCCCCTTTGTTTTTGGTGAGCAGCATATCAATTGGGAGGAAGGAACGATTGAGGGTCTTATCTATCACATGAATGGATGGGAATCCATCATTCTGCCGTTCCCGAATGTCATATATGATCGACTTCCCAACCGACGGAGTGAAAAAAAGGCGGCATTACGAAAAGTGAAAGATCGATTGCAATCCGAGTATTTAATTCCTTGGTATAATCCCGGCTTTTTTAATAAATTAGATGTTTTTGAAAGGCTAGAATCAGTTGATGCCGTTTCTTCTCTTTTACCAGAAACACATCCTTTTACTTCATTTTCAATGATTGAAAGAATGCTTTCTTTATATGGTCATGTGTATGTAAAACCGATGAACGGAAGCTTGGGCCTTGGAATTTATCAAGTGCTTTATGATCGAGAACAAAATCATTATTACTGTCGGTTCCGAGATACTGATGGAATCAATCGTCTGCGAAAGTTTGAAACATTAGAATCTTTAATGAAGCATACGTTTCCGAATAACAAGCTCAATCATCTTATTGTTCAACAAGGGATACACTTATTACGCCATGAGCGCTGTCCAGTCGATTTCCGAGTTCACACTAATAAAGATGAAAATGGCCGTTGGAAAGTTACCGCCGTTGCAGCAAAAGTAGCTGGACCTGGAAGTGTGACTACACATGTAAAAAGTGGTGGTTGTATAAAAACAATTGAAGAAGTGATTGAGGATAAAGAAGAGCAAAAGAAGCTACTGCAAAAATTATCCGAAGCTAGTCTTCTACTAAGCCATGTATTAGAAAATCATATGGAAGGCATTGTTGGAGAAATTGGGTTTGATTTAGGAGTCGACCGAGAAGGAAAGGTTTGGCTTTTTGAGGCGAATTCAAAACCAGGTCGTTCGATCTTTAAGCACCCTGATATGAAGGAGTTTGACCTATTAACTCGTAAACTTTCACTAGCATTTGGTGTCTTTTTATCAGAGCAAGCGATTAAGCAGCCAGGAGAGGTCTTTAAATGACTTCTCTTATTCTTAGGAATATAAATCCTTTTATCGGTATTCTAACCAGTAAAAAAGGTGAAAAGAATTTAGTTGGAAATATTCCATTGTTCCGATCCATTCAACAGGAGTTATTACAAATAGGCGGAACATCTGTTGTATTCTCTCTTGACGATATCTTAAGTAATAGTATAAAAGCAGCAAAATATGATCCTAGTAATCATACATGGGAGACTGTTCTAGCTCCCTTTCCACAGCTAGTATACAACCGCGTTCCGTTTCGAAAACATGAAGAAACCGCCACCTTTAAAGAGGCTGTAACACTCTTTAAAGAACAATCCATACCCTTTTTCAACCCAGGTTTTTTAAACAAATATGATTGTTTCTTACAGTTCAAGGATCATTTTGATCTAAAACAATATTTCTTACCAACAATAAAAATCGAAGACAGAACAGTACTACAAGAATTTCTTTTAGCTCATCGCACTCTTTATATAAAACAAGCAAATTCTTCAATGGGAAAAGGCATTCATATCATTAAATTGCAAAGAGATGGTAAAATATTGCTCATAGATCATAGGCAGCAGACTATTTACCATGACTTTCATGATTATTGGGGAAAATGGTCTAATAAATTTCTCAAAACATTCTATATTGCACAGCAAGCAGCTAGTCCACAACTTTATCAAGGGAAACGGTATGATTTTAGAATATTAGCTGTTTTCCAAGGTGAGAAGCATGTCCCTGTAGGTGTAGGTGTTAGACAATCAGGTTATCAACAAGTTACTACACATATTCCTAATGGAGGAAAGCTACTTCCTTATTCACAATTTCAAACGCAGGAACAAGACCTTTTAATCAAAAAAATCGTAGAGCATTGCGGGAAAGAACTAAATAGGAAATATGGGTTCTTTGCAGAGTTCTCCATCGATCTCGGGTTAACTTCTGATGGAGATTTTGTTATTTATGAAATTAATTCAAAACCAATGAGCTTCGATGAAAAAACAATTGAAGAAAAACGGGTGAAAATGCTTTGCGAACTTTTCCGTTCCACAATAGAAAAGAAGTAAAACTGGGATTATTCGGACAGGAGTTGAAGGAATTTGCACTTTTGGTCCAATTCTAGTGTGGATTCGGACAGAACTTGAAGGATTATACCTTCTGGGGTCCGAATCCTTAGATTATTCGGACAGGACACCAAGGTTCTTGCTCTTGAGAGTCCGAATCCTTTGGTGATTCGGACAGGACACCAAGGTTTTTGCTCTTGAGAGTCCGAATCCTTTGGTGATTCGGACAGGACACCAAGGTTTTTGCTCTTGAGAGTCCGAATCCTTTGGTGATTCGGACAGGACACCAAGGTT
>NZ_JBOCCY010000015.1:0-99548 GCF_050586445.1 Bacillus coreaensis | reverse complement strand
TAAAGAGTAAGATTAGCTCTTAAAGTTAAAACGTTGGCTAGTGTATATTTCAACACTAATCATTTTTTGTTGACGTATGATTTGTTTAGTTTTCAAAGAACAATTTGTTAGGTTATCGCTCAAAAGCGACTTCCTTAATATATCACATCGTCCATTTTAAAGTCAACAACTTTTTTACTTTTGTTTTTTCAAAACGTTGCTTCCTCGTGAGGACAAGAAATAATATATCACGAATAAAATTCAATTTCAATATAATTTTAAAAAAGTTTTTCTTTTAAAAGTAGAATCTCTTAAGAGGAGTAATAGATTTGGTTTGCTAGCATATAAATACTATAAAAAATAATAGAAAGGAGTAACACATGCTATTAGAATCATTCTCCTTATACCTATCACTATTTATGGCCATCTTCTTATTTTACTATGCTTACTGGGAGGGAATTCGAATCGCCAATAGCGAAGGCAAAGTATACGGTGGTACATTTATCTTTACATTCGTTTCAGCTTGTATTTTTTCTGGATTTACCTACACACTCTAAAAGAAGGAGAACCTTTATGTTAAAGGTTCTCCTTCTTATTAACGATTTCTTTAAGTGTATCTTTTTTAATTTTCTTCTGTTTTCCACTTCTCTCATTTAATAAAAACAAGGAGATACCCACAATAACAACGCTTCCCCCTAATACCTGAGTAAATAAAACTTTTTCTGATAAAAGATAATAAGCAAGGATTGTTGCTCCGATCGGCTCAAATAAGATAGCCATCGATATAATGGAAGTACTAATCCACTTGATTGCCCAATTGAATAAGGAATGACCTAATAAGGTAGGGATAAGTGCTAATAAAATAAAGTTCCACCACTCATTTTTCGGATAGGGATATAGAGATTCTCCGACAATAAGGACATAAAGCAATAAAACAATCGAGCTTATACTATATACAACAAATGTATAAGTAACTAAAGAAATTCTCTTTCTTACTGATTGTCCAAACATTAAATACGCTGTAACAAGTGCACATGCTAGTAATGCAAGAATATCCCCAAATAAAGCTGTTCCACTTACTTGAAAATCCCCCCAGCTAATGATGACACTCCCTACAATCGCTGCTACTGCACAAAGTATGGCTTTTAATGTAAAGCGCTCTTTAAAAAACAAAAAAGTACCGACAAATGCAAACAACGGCTGAAGAGTGACAAGTACAGTAGAACTTGCCACAGATGTGTAATTTAAAGATTCAAACCATAATATGAAGTGAAAGGATAAAAACACTCCAGCAAGAATTGCATATAACCAATCTCTTCCCGAGATAAGCGCCAATTCCTTTACATACTTCATTAAAAAGACCGGTAACATAAACAATACAGAGAAAAGTAGTCGGTAAAAAGCAATTACCCCCGAAGGAGCATCAGAAAACTTTACAAAAATGGCGGAAGCTGATACTGCAATTACACCGACGATTAATGCAAAATACGGATTGACTATTGTACGATTCATTCGTTTCCCCTTCTTAATTCCTCCCTGATATCACACTATTTACTCAACGCTTTCGACTTCAACTTGGTTTACACCATTAATTGATTTTAACTCGTAATAAATATCTGTGGTGTAAATACCTTTATAGGTTGTGACTAAGCAACTAATCAAAATATCATCTGTCTCTTCTTTGACCTTTAAGTGTTTCACCCCTAATTTTTTACCTTTAATTTCCTTAATCATTTCTGTCAAGTTGGTTGATTTCTCTAAAAATAATTTCACCTTAATTTCTTTCTCTTTTAACTTTTTCGGCCCAATTTTATCAAATAAAAATGGAATTACTTTAATACCGAAAATTAAGAATAATATGCCAGCAACTGCCTCTATGTAAAAACCAGCACCAATCGTAATTCCAATTCCAGCGGATGCAAGAACCAATGACGCGGTTGTGAGGCCTGAAATGGCTTCATTCCCTCTCTTCATTATTACCCCTGCTCCCAAAAAGCCAATACCACTAATGATATATGAAGGAATTCTGCCTGGATCCATTGGTCTTGAATACTCTTTAGCATATAAAAAGGCGGATTCATATGACACTGTCGTTAACAAACAAGCCATGACAGAAATAATGAGACAAGTTTTCAATCCTAGTGGCTTCCCTTTTAGTTCTCGTTCCAATCCGATGACAATCCCAGCAACTGCAGCAAAAGATAATTTAAAAAGAACATCGTAACGAGTAAATTCTATAAATAGTTCTTTCATATATTATCCCCCTTAATGATGTAGTTATATTTTTGGTGAAAGAATTAGGAAACGATGCGTATATCATATATACCTATTCCATCCGAGCTCCATTCATTCCGTCAATATATTATATGAAATATAACACACAAAAAACGATTTTCCATACAATTTAATTTAATAACGAAAATAATAGAAGGAAGTCAATTGGAACGACTTCCTTCTATATATTTATTTGCATATATTATCGATAGATACTTCCACCTGTTTGTTTAAACTCGTCAGCTTTTTCTTTCATTCCTTTCACCATAGCTTCATTCGTATCAAGTTGGTTTTCTTTTGCGTAATTACGAATATCATGTGAAATCCTCATGCTGCAAAACTTCGGTCCACACATAGAGCAAAAATGGGCTGTTTTAGCTCCCTCTGCAGGTAAGGTTTCATCATGGTACTCCAATGCCCGTTCTGGATCTAAAGATAGATTAAACTGATCTCTCCAGCGGAATTCAAATCTTGCTTTTGATAGAGCATCATCTCTCTTTTGTGCGCCTGGATGACCTTTGGCTAAATCAGCCGCGTGAGCCGCAATCTTATAGGTGATTACCCCTTCCCTAACATCCTCTCTATTAGGTAAGCCTAAATGTTCCTTTGGTGTCACATAACAAAGCATGGCCGTGCCATACCAACCGATCATCGCAGCCCCAATGGCTGATGTGATATGGTCATACCCTGGAGCAATATCAGTCGTTAAAGGCCCTAATGTATAGAATGGAGCTTCCTTACAAACCTCTAATTGTTTATCCATATTCTCTTTAATGAGATGCATTGGTACATGCCCTGGCCCCTCCACCATTACCTGTACATCATGCTCCCATGCAATCTGGGTTAGTTCTCCTAATGTCTCTAGTTCTGCAAACTGTGCCTCATCATTTGCATCTGCAATAGAACCAGGACGTAAACCGTCCCCAAGAGAGAACGCTACATCATAAGCCTTCATAATTTCACAGATTTCGTTAAAATGAGTATAAAGGAAATTTTCCTGGTGATGATACAAACACCACTGAGCCATGATCGAGCCACCTCTTGAAACAATGCCCGTTAATCGTTTCGCCGTTAGAGGAACGTACCTTAAAAGAACCCCGGCATGGATAGTGAAATAATCGACACCTTGCTCTGCTTGCTCAATTAATGTGTCACGATAAACTTCCCAAGTTAAATCCTCGGCAATACCGTTCACTTTTTCAAGTGCTTGATAAATAGGAACTGTACCTACCGGAACGGCAGAATTACGGATGATCCATTCTCTTGTTGTATGAATATTTTTTCCTGTTGATAAATCCATAATGGTATCTGCCCCCCAGCGGGTAGCCCATGTCATTTTTTCCACTTCCTCTTCAATTGAAGAGGAAACAGCTGAGTTTCCGATATTCGCATTTATCTTCACGTGAAAATTACGTCCGATGATCATTGGCTCCATCTCTGGATGATTGATATTCGACGGAATGATCGCTCTTCCTTTTGCCACTTCCTCACGAACAAACTCTGGTTTCATATTTTCTCTAATGGCGATAAACTCCATTTCAGGAGTGATAATCCCTTTTTTGGCATAATGAAGTTGGGTTACATTCTGACCTTTTTTCGCTCGTAATGGTTTTCGGTTGAGTCCCGGAAAGATTTTATGATTCGCTCTTGGGTCATGATCATCTTTAAATCCATTGTCTTCCGGCTTTATTTCTCTTCCTTTATATTCTTCTACATCTTCTCTTTCTCGTATCCAGTTATGTCTTAGATTAGGTAAGCCTTTAGTTATATCGACTGAAAATTGGTTATCGGTATATGGTCCACTTGAATCGTATACCCGAACTGGTAGATTTTCTTCTTCACCAAAAGTTCCAGATGTAGGACTAAGTGCAATTTCTCGCATAGGTACTTGAATATCAGGTCTTGAGCCTTCTACATATACCTTTTTACTTCCTGAAAAACTTGACATAATGGAAATACTCGATTGATTTAATGAAGTTGATGCCATGATAAATCTCTCCTTTTATAAAATGTAATAAAAGGACGAGATCTAGAAAAAACGGGGGATCGAAGTAAGAAAAACACAATAAAAAAGCCGGGTCCAAAAATAGACGGACCCGGCTTAATATGTAGAAGTGTAATCTAAATTAATAGATTGTTATTAACTTCCCCACGCTGGTATGATCCAGATCAGGTCCAAAGGGTCAAGAAACTTAAACGTGTCTCTCTCTCAGCCCAAACTATTGGACTCCCCTAGTTATTGCTATTCAATTCTCATTTATTATACATGAAACCATAGGAAATGGAAGGGTAAATTTTCCTGAATAGTTATAAAAGACCACGATTCAGAACCACTTTATGAAAGATTCGGAAGTTATCGTATAAAGGTTACGAGTTATTCATAACTGCCCTATGAAGCCCTGATATTACATGCCTCCTACAATATTTAGCTTAGGCAAAAAATGCGTTTTCAGGTATTGTAAAAATACAATGATGTAGTATAATATTTTTATATCGTTTCAGAAATTCGGGGCATTAGCTCAGCTGGGAGAGCGCTACGCTGGCAGCGTAGAGGTCAGGGGTTCGAGCCCCCTATGCTCCATACAGGAAAACCCTTGTGTATGATTTAACCCCAAAAATTTAGACAAATAGTTTAGGCAGCTTCCAAGACCTGAGTTCGTTATTCTACTGGACTTAGGTCTTTTAGCTTTGCTTTAATTTGTTTATGATTATAATATTCAATATATTCCAATTCTTCTTCAAAAAGTGCTATGCTTTCTAATTACTGCAGATACAACAACTCAGACTTTAATAAACGATTAAGTCCATATAATTGTGTAAAAAGAAAGAGTCATTTTATTCACTCTTGGCAACACTGTTTTCAGCGACGATAAACAATGAAAAGAGGAAATAAAATGACTCACTTTCAGTTTAACCTAGATTTAGGCCTTTTAAAAGAATCCGTTATCAATTCTAATCTGGATATGGTGATTAAATCAGCGATTGTCTTAGTCCTTAATGAAGTCATGGAAAATGAAAGGGACAATTACTTACGTGCCGCTGCTTATGAACGGTCTCCAGATCGCCGGGACTATCGAAACGGCTACTATGAACGTGAATTGATCCTAGGTATTGGGAAACTAAAGCTAAAGGTACCTCGGACCAGAAATGGAGAGTTTTCCACTTCTGTCTTCGAAAAGTATGCTCGCTGTGACCAAGCCCTAGTCATCTCAATGCTAGAAATGGTCATTAACGGTGTTTCAACTCGGAAAGTTACAAATATTGTTGAGCAGCTTTGTGGGGAAAGTATATCAAAATCGTTTGTATCTTCTCTTACTCAAAAGCTTGACCCCATTGTTAATGAGTGGTCCAAACGCCCTTTGAATGTCATGTATTATCCTTATATTTTTGTGGATGCCATGTATATTAAGGTCAGGGAATATAACCAAGTTGTCTCAAAAGCGGTGTACATTGCGACTGCCATTACCGAGAAGAATACCCGTGAAATCCTTGGGCTTAGTGTGGATCATGCAGAGGATTTCGA
This sequence comes from Bacillus coreaensis, assembly GCF_050586445.1. Lineage (NCBI taxonomy): Bacteria > Bacillati > Bacillota > Bacilli > Caryophanales > Bacillaceae > Bacillus > Bacillus coreaensis. The sequence goes on along the minus strand of NZ_JBOCCY010000015.1, from coordinate 93,772 downwards.
GAGTTGGAGTCGTTTCTTCCAACAGCTTAAATCCCGTGGGCTTAAATCTCCAAAACTGGTCATCTCAGATGCTCATCTAGGGCTACAAAAGGCAATACAGCGCGATTTTATTGGTACTACATGGCAAAGATGCACGGTACATTTTAAACGCAACATAATAGGGAAACTCCCTAAGAAGGATTCCACAGAGATACGCACAATGATTAAACGGGTCTTTGAAGCTGTTACGGTGGATGATATCCGCAGGTTTAAGAATGAATTAATGAACCAGTTTGGGGATGAGGCTAAATATGCTAAAGCCTTGGAAACTTTAGATGAAGGCTTCGAAGATGCCATTCAATACCTAAACTTTCCTGAGAAGGTGCACCCTCATATCCAAAGCACAAATTCTCTTGAACGCTTAAACCAGGAAGTCCGTAGAAGGGAGAAAGTTATTCGTATTTTCCCTAATACCCAGTCTGATTTTCGATTGGTAGGTGCTGTTCTTATGCAATACCAGGAGGACTACTCCAAGAGAAAGATAATACTTAATAACAAATAAAACTTTTATTTTCAACGTACTTCCATTATGGAATGATTACATATCCGGGAAGGGCTGTCAAAGTGAAAAGCCTTTGACAGCCCTCCCCGGATATGTAGATAAAAAACCATGGAAGTTTCGTCAAAAAAATTTAAGGGGTATGGATAGAGAATAAGCAAAGGTGAAGCTGAGAACAGTTACTTTTGAAATTACACAATAATCAGGACTTGACTTTAATAAACCAAAGAAATACTCTATGACTGTGGAAATATGGTTTAAAACATAGAAATAAACAAACAAAAATGGGAGGAAAGTCACCACTTTCCTCCCATTACGGTTCACCCATTCTTTATTTGCTTTTATTATCTTTTAATACAGTAGTTGGGATTTCAAATTCCTCATAAGTTATCAATGATGCTTCACCAGTCAAACCGTATTCCTGTGCTGGAAAAGAACCCCACAAACGATTATTTAAGTTACTTGTTACCTTAACTTCTAGTATATTTTCTCCTTTAATAAGTAGCTCAGAAATATCAATACTTGGGTTGGTTATATCAACAGTGTCTGCTTTTTCTCCATTGACAAATATAGATGCTGTTCCCCCATTTAGCGAACCCAGCTTTAAATAAGCTCCATTGTGTTTGTTCCAATTATTTGGTAGTTTAACAGTAGTAGAATAGGATCCAATTCCAGAAACAGATTTCCCTATTTTTTCTATATCTTTCCAAGGTATTAGGTCTGTTGCTCCGACATTTATCAATGGTTTATTGGTTTCATAATATTCTTCAACAGTAATGTAACCTAAGCCACGGTCTTCTTGACGGGTCACTTTCTCTCCCGGTTGCCAATTTTCAACCACAAGATTCCAGTTAGTTAATGAAATATTCTCTGGAGCCTTTACTTGTCTTTCATACTTTTTACCATTACTTAATTGGGCATAATACCTTCCACTATCAGTCACTTTGAAAGTTACTTTTCCATCAACAATTGTGACCTCGTCTGCGTTACTATTTGTTACATAACTTTCGTCTTTGGCATTTGGATCTAATGCAAATACTGCAGTTTCTCCAGGCGCTAAGGTTATATCAACAATGGTTCTGTTATTTTGAATCTTATATTCTCCAATTTCTGTAACATCACCATTCCATGTATCTATTAAGTATGGTTTATAAACACCATCAATTGAGATTTGAGTTGAGTAAGCATTTTCATCATTGTACATATAATTGTATACATAGAGGTACTTTTCATCATCGCCTTCTCTCATAAACGATAATAACTTTTTATTAGCATCCACATATTCTGCACGTGGGTTTACTCCTAACTCTCGCAACGCAGTCTGTGCATCTTCACTGCTTTTAATAACAGCAACATTCTCCAATTGTTTTAAATTTTTCATAACCTCTGATAATTCTTCATCTTTTCCATCATTAAAAGGGGTCCGTATTCCTGCACCATTATGCGTCACAGTATGTTCTGGACGTGTCAGTTCTTGAATTGCACCATCTACGATTACCACTGGAAGCCCTTCCTTTGCCCATTCATAAATAATTTTTGCACTTTCATATTGAAGCTCTTCCTGATAGAGAATAAGTGCCTGGTAACCTGGTCCATCTGGTTGAATAACCCCATTTTTATAATCTATATTTTTATCTGCCAGGATTCCAGGTGAAAAGTAGTTATAGGTATAACCAGTATTTTGTAAGGTCATATCTTGCCAGTACATCCCTTTATTACTACGGAAATAATTTTTTGTATAATCTCTTGTCCTATTTGCCCATGAAGCATTTACGTTATAATCTGTTCGAAGGATACCAATATCAACTCTTGGGCTACCCTGTTGTAAAACTTTTTGTAGACGCGCTATATGTGTATTAATATCCTTGTAATCTTGAGCTGCTGGTTGCCGTTTGTTGAATCGTCCAGAGATGTATTTCCACATCCCTTCGTAACCCGGCCATTGGACTTGACCAGCAGGGCCAGCTTGTGAGGAATAGCCATGAAATACGGTTCTTGCAATACCTGTTGCAAACTGAGCATTTATAATTTGTAAAAAATGATTATAGTTAAATGTGTAGTTTATATAAGAGGCACCTGTTTCACTTGAAAACATCTTATTGTAAAGTTGTGCAGCTCCAGCCATCGTCCGGTAAGCTTCAATTTCACTACCAAACGTGAAAGACTCCGTTTCTACATAGTCCAGTGACTTAATAGGCTCCGAAATTTCAAGATATTGTCCGTATGAACTTTGTCCTCGTAAGCTTATTCCAATCTCACTTAACCATTCCCTTAGCACATCTAAGAATTCTTCCATGTAAAGTTCGGTGTAAGTCTGTCCTAAATCATTTCTTATTTTTTTACTTAACTCACTTTGTCCGTCAATTTCGTACTGATATGATATATCTGTTGCAGTGAAGCCTTTTCCTTTATCAATAATGATTAATGGTAAATATTTAGTTAATTCATAGCCTCGTCTAACCCTAAATTCCTCTAAAAAATCAGTAGTCCAAAACTGTTGAGTTGAATTTTTACCTGTTGTATGCTTTTCAATCGAGTCCATAAACATATTTACTTTACCATTTTCTTTTATCACTTGAATTAATTCTTCTGTAAACACATGCTTCATCCAATAATCGATTAGAGCATTAGCTCCTTCTTTCGAATAATAATTAATTGTATAGGCCGGTTCAACAGCTGGTTCATTTGTCTGCCCAGTACCATAACTCCAAAAGAAAAACATCACGTATTTTCCATCAGATGGGGCGGTCCATTCTATTTTCCAATCCTTTTCAGTTCCAACAGCTAAATCAGTGATGTCTGTTAGGGTTTCATTATTTAACATCCCTACTTTATCGGTTAGCTTAGCTGTCGTTACTCGAACTAAATTAGCCTTTGTTACTCCATCTGGTAAAACTGGTTGTGGAATCGTTCCAGCAAATGAATTTCCTGCGTTTAGTTCTATAGATTTGAATCCAAGTTCCTGTGATGCTGCTTCATCATCAGGTGTTATGTTCATCAAGTTTGCCGTACCCCAATGTGTTCCATTTGTAAAACTTACACCTAATCCTAATTCTGTTGCCCGTTTAATAATTAATTGGGAATCATGTATCCATTCTTCCGAACCCCATGCATAACGTTCTGGGTCAAGGGTATCTTCATCAAGAGTAACGAACTCTACCCCACCGAATCCATTGTCTCTAATTTCTTGGAGTGACTCTAGCAATGTTTCATCAGTATGCGATCCTTGTGCCAACCACCATCTTGTTTCTGGTCGGTATTTCATTTCTGGGGATTCGTACATGGAAATCATCTTTTCTTTAAATGGGTTTGTACTAGTTTGTTTACTACTATTTGCAATCCCACTAGGTATCGCTGAAAATAGTAATAATAAACTCAGTATAATAGTCAAAACATTTTTCATACCAATGTCTCCTTTATCCCTTTTATTAAATTGAAATCGTATTCCTAATCCCACTTTTCCCCATACACTACCTAATGACCATTGCTATCTCTTATTTAGGATATCTCCATCCCCCCATAAAGAAAAAAGTGTTAATAACTCTGTGATTGTTAACGCTTACAATTATCTTAATAAACATTTAAGCATTTTAGTAGGAGACAATTTTCGGCTTTGGGGGAGAATCTTCTGATGTTATCAATATTTTATGAAATTAAAAATTCAAATGAAGCTCTTGCCATACTTTTTTTCTACATTGCGTAACAAATAATCCAATTGAACCCCGTTAACAGTATTTTGATAAAAAAAACACCCCAATAGATAGATTATTAGTCTAACTATTGAGATGCATTTTTTTATTTCTAAAGGTTGCTGTTTGCAGATTAATTTGACTGTGCAGCCATCCATTCCATAATAGTTGTTTCTACACCATCAATTGTTTCAGTTGGTACATTATTGAAAACATAGATCCAAGACCAGTGACCATCGTATTGATACGGTTTTCCATCAGCATTATTATATAACCCTGAAGTATCATGTACATCCTCAAATAAAGTGAAGTAAACATCTGCTCCAGCTTCGATCATACGATTGTACGTTGGAATAGAGTTTAGCGTAGGATCTAAAACTTTATCATTTTTGGCATGAACAAACCAAATAGGAGTCTTAATCATATTTTGAATATCAGCGTCTGTTACCAATGAATTTCTTAAGCCTTCACATACTGGAAATGCAGCTGCAAAATAACCTGGATTATCTCGGATTAATAACATGGTCATATAACCACCATTCGAAGCACCGCCGATATAGATTCTATTTGGGTCAATATCTGGGGTATTCGCTACATAATCTTTAATTAATGCTATTAGCGCTTCACTATAAATAGAAGTACCATCAGCAGTACCATTTTCACCCTGCATCCAATAAGTTGGTGCTTGCGGGGCTAATACATAAGCACCACCATATATTTCCTGTGCTTCATCGGACGCAAAAGCAACGGCTTTGTTAGCGCCAGCTGCAATAGTTGGGTCAGTTCCACCTTCACCACCACCATGCAACCAAATAACTAGTGGATTTTGATGCTTATCTTTAGCTGGTTTGTAATCAGCATAAGATAAGGTAATATCACCATAGGTAGCTTCACCAGTTGAGAACTCATCCAAAAGTTCTTTAGTTTCTCCTGCGAATGTGTCAATTACTAAGTCAGAAATCGTTCCACCCTTTCCTGGATGTGCTACGATATCTTCTACTTGAGTAATGGTATAGTCGTAATCAACCCAATCATTATGACCTGATATAAAATCATAATTTACTGTTGATCCTAATAAATCACTCGGCCCAATTTCCATTTCTAAGACAGCGTACTCTCCTCTACCTTTATCAATTTGGTTCCCATTTTTATCTGAAACATAAGCTTTCGTTACGGTACGGTCACCTTCAACATATGCTCCCCAACCACCCTCAGGAACCCTTGGGTCTTTCTTTTCAACATGAACATTAAAGGTATCCACTGTAACCGCACCTTGTGGAACCGGTTGGCCTAACTCAACTATTATTTTAGTAATTACTGGTCCAAAGTCCTCAACTTCAATTACTGTTCTGTAAGTTGCTTCTTTTTCCTTTGCAGATACACTTAAGCCAAAAGAAAATGTAACAATCGTTACTAACACTAAAAATAGTATCTTTTTAATTTTCATTTCCAATTGTTCCTCCTCTAATATAGTTGTACATCTGTTAAAAACCAAGGTGAGTGTCCCTATACCGAAAATACAATTAACTTAGAATATTACTAGATTCACTCCTTTCCTAAAAGATATTAAAAGTAATAAAATATTAGATTTTATAAATTCTAATTTCTACTACTAATAAGCTTAGAATATGAGATTATCAAATGATCCCACGGATTTGTTGCCGCTTTCAAAAAAATAGATTTAACTCTAAAAGCTAGTAGTTATAAAAAGACTATAAAAATAATTAAAAACATTAGTCTGTGCGTTTTTTTGTAATAACATAGGTGGTTTTTCATAGTAATGTCTAGAGAAAGCAGGATGTTCACCTCTAACTTGAACATCCCCACAGAAAAAGTTAAACATTTTCTCCTCCTGTAAGAATACAGGATATTTTGTGGATTAAAATCTTGGGGGTAACAAGGATCAAACACAAGGGGTTTTCATTTATAATGATCAATCTACATAGGATGAAAGCCATTCTTCACACAACTTAAACCAATGAATGACATGGGAGTTATGATGACTTTGCTTTCTAGCTGTCGTTCTATCACACAAGGCTAAACCATGCTCTCCTTTTTCAAACACATGTAACTCAAACGGCACATTTTTTTCTCTTAATTTCACAGCCAACATTAGAGAATTAGATACATCTACAAGGACATCTTCAAATGTATGCCATATGAACATCGGTGGTGTTTCTTCGTTAACATAATTTAAAATATTATACTTCTCAACATCTTCATCTGTAGGATTTTTAACCCCAAAGAATCTTTCATTTGCTGTATTAGGCTGATTAATTAAAGCTGCTGCAAATCCTAAATCATCTTCATCAAATCGATTTGCTGACACAGCAGGATAGCATGGTATCGCCAGATTTACCTTTAATTTTTCCTTAGTAGTATTCAGTTGTTCTGTTAACCAAGGATCATTCCATCTAGTTGCCATCTCTAAAGTTAAATGTCCTCCAGCAGAAAAGCCACAAACGATGATTTTATCCGTATCTATTAACCACTCATCTGCATGCTCACGAGCATACTTAATAGTCTGAGCCAATTCTAAGAGTGCATTTTGAGGAACATTCTTTACTTGGTCATAAACTGTATACCATAGAACAATACTATGGAAACCTATACTGTTGAATTTCAATGCAATCGGTTCGGCTTCACGGTCACTCGTAAATGCATATCCACCACCTGGGCATACGATCACTAAAGGTCTTTTATTTCCGAAATTATATTCATTTGAATTTTTAAGTAAATAAGTTTCCATGAAAGCCGTTTCGTTTATAGAAATCTTCTCATACAACATCTAAAGTCTCTCCTATACAGTCCGTTTATAAAGCAGCTTTGGATAACTTTATAGTTTCATATAATTCTACAAATTCCGAAGACAAATCTTTTAAGGTAATTGCATTCATTAAATGGTCTTGGGCGTGAACCATGAGTAAGCTAACTTCTGTTTTTTCTCCTCTAATTTGTTTTTGAATTAAAGATGTCTGGATATGGTGTGCTTCATTTAACGCATCACCTGCTTCTTTTAATTTTTCATGAGCGATTGTGAAATCCCCTTGTTTCGCAGCAGCGATCGCCTCCATCGCACTACTTTTTCCATTTCCACCATGTAGTATAATCTGAAAAATAATTTCCTCTAAGTTCTTCATTATATTTCCCTCCAAAATGTTACAGGAGCCCCCTCAAAACCGTGGGGGTTCCAAGGTATATCTAGTTAATTAACTTCTGTTATCCTTTATCCTTGATTAATTAAAGCAAGGGCTGTTTTTAACACTTCAGCACCGTTACACATCCCGTAATGAACTGGGTTAATAGAATCAACTGGGACACTCTTTTCTTCTCCAAGCTTCTTCATTTGTGAAAGTAGGTAGCGTACTTGCGGTCCAAGTAGCATTACATCTGCTTGGTCAATTTGTGTTCTTGCTACTTCAACACTTTCCGCCCAAATCTTGCACTCTAATCCCTGTTCAGCTGCAGCCTTTTGCATTTTTTGTACTAAAAGACTAGTAGACATACCTGCTGCACAACATAATAAAATATTCATTTGTTCATCCCCCTGAAATCTATAAATTTACGATCTCTTTTTTATAACGATTAAACTATCCTGTTCAAAATTATGCATATAGATAACTGTTTTCCCATCAACTACATCTACATTTGGGAAACAAATATTTTTGCTTGTTAAATCAATCATTTTGATATCACAGTTCGATAAATCCATATCAATCTTTACATTCGTATTTACAGGAACGTAAACAAAAGATAATTGTCCATCCTTAGTAGAAGCCATTCTGATATCGGCGATTGGATTTATTATTTTACTTAATGGAACTAATTCATTAATCCCATAGGTCTCAAAGAGATGTTTAATATATCCATAATCCCATGCTCCAGGATACTTTACAGCATCATTCCAAGGGTTGGGACTATCAAATCCCTCTCCTAATAACGCACCAAATTTTTTCCCAATTTTATGCCAGCTATATATTCCGTGTGCACCATAGGTGACACCAGCAGATGCACCTGACAATATACTCATCCAAGCTGCTCTTCTTACATCAAACTGGTAGAATCGCCCATACATATTTCTGCTGTATCCCATTTGTTCATAACATGGTTCTGAATTAATAATGGGCTTTGCTGGATATTTGTTATAGAAACTTTCTGCAAGTAAATAAGGCATTGCAGGATTTTGAGCATTATGACCGGATTGATACATATAGAAATCTATTAAGCCTAAGAACTCTTCAGGAATTTCATCTAATCTTCCCTTTATATGAAGAGTCTGTAATGAAACGGGAGCTAATTCTTTTAAAAGTTTCGATGCTTTTAAGTAATGTTGCTTTGTTTCTTCTGTATCAAAATCAGTATCTCCGCTTATCAAGTATATTGGATCTAAGTCTGAAAATGTTTCATGAACCTTATTAACATAAGAATCAATAAACTCAAATGGCATAATATTTGTATCCACCATTTTACTTGCCCATGTATTTGGTACATAGTTACACCATAATATAACTAGAGCAAGTTCAAAGCCTTTTGCTTTAGCCATCTCACACATCTGTCTTGCACGATCAAAGTACTCTTGGTTCAGATCTGTAAATTTAAAGGTTATTCCATCGTCTGTTGGGAATGGATAATGATTAAGTTCCGTTTCACTAGCATCCCATTGAGGAAGAACATTTATTTGAAGAAAATTGAATCCTTGTAGTTTTCTTAAATTCAGATAATATTCCCATTCTTCTAATGTAATATTTGTAAAAGCACTCCAACAGGTATCAGCTAAATAAAAGAAGGGTTTACCATCCTTTTTTATGACTCTACTTCCCTTTTCAACAGTTAATCCCAATTTCATCACCTCTTATTAAAAATAAAAGTTGTAGATAATTAATTAACCCTACAACTTTTATTTTTATGATTCACTATTAAGCCATTTTTTCTTGTTCGTCTTTCATTTCAACCTTAACGGCATTTTTATCCATCATTTTGATGAATGGAAAATAAATTACCATACCAATTACAACTAATACAACCTGTAAAACTGCTATTTGCCACCCACCCGCTAAAAATCCATTTACAAATATCGGCATACCGAATGGTACTTGTACACCTGTAAGTTTTGGAATGATTCCAGATGCGATTGCACCATATGCTACTAGTACTTGAATAAGCGGGACAGAAATAAAAGGTATAGCCATGATCGGATTTAATACTAGTGGTAAACCAAATATAACTGGTTCATTTATTGTAAACATTCCAGGTCCAATGGCTATTTTTCCGAGAGTCTTAATTTGTTTACTTTTTGCTAATATTAGCATCAAGATAACTAGTGAGAGTGTACCTCCCGCACCACCTATACCCGCAAAAATATCATAGAACGTTTTTCCTAAAATATTTGGTAAATCCCCATTAGCTACCCCGCTAGCTGCAGCTTCCATATTAGCCGTATCCATTGGTAAATATAATGCAGTAATAAATGCACCAACTACGATTGAACCATGAAGACCAAAGAACCATAAAACCATTTGTACAATCACGATCAACAATAAAGACCAAACAGAACCCGTTAAATTTTGAAGAGGAAGAGCGATTACATTATAAACAAATGCTGCAAAAGATCCATAACTTGTAGCGCCAAATAGCATTGCAACGATTAAGAATACAGCTGCAACAATAAGTGATGGAATCAAACCTGCGAATGTATTTGATACTACTGGTGGAACGCTCTCTGGCATTTTAATTGTTATCTTTTTGTTTCCAACCAAATAACAATATAATCTACATGATAACAGTGCAACAACAAGTGCTGTGAATAATCCTTTTGCTCCTAACCATCCAATATCAAGGTAACTAGCTCCATCTACATTTGCAAGAGGTACAACCATCAAAAAACATAGAGTTGAGATAAAAGCAGGAGTAAGTTGATTTTCATCTAAGTATTCAGCTAATTTGTAAGCTATAGTAAACGATGAATATAAAGCTATTAAACTAGTGGTAAGTGTAAAAGCCACATTAAAATATGGTGCAATCCCTGTACTTGCTATAAAATCCTGCCAAGGAGCAATTGGCAATACCATTAACAACAAGGCAATTGAACCAATGATCAGCAAAGGCAATGTAGCCATTAAACCATAAGATATGGCTTTTAAATATTTATTTTGCTGAACATTACCTGCAAACGTCATTGCTTTTTCCATTAATAGTTCTTTATTTTTCATATTAGTCTCAATTCCTTTCATACAACTCAATTAGAAAAGACTTAAAATTCATTGGAGGATAACTTTTTACCACAGTTTCAAAACTATTAGTTCATTGTCATTTTATTAAACAACATGAATACTTAATTCTGTTTTCCACCTCCTTACTATACTAGGATTGATTAACTAACCAAAACACCATGAACCGACTGCTTCCATCCTTGATAATACTTATTTCTCTCATCATTAGTCATAAAAGGTTGATAGACTTGATGTTCCTGATTTAGTTTGTTAATTTCCTCTATAGATCTCCAAATCCCGATTCCTAACCCAGCTAAGTAAACAGAACCCATTGATGATAATTCCGCGACTTTTGAAGCGGTTACATTGATGTCCAACATATCTGCTTGATATTGCATCAATAAGCGGTTGCTAGTTGCTCCTCCATCCACTTTTAGGATGTTTATTTGAATATTGGATTCAGATTGCATCAATTCAATAATATCCCTAACCTGATAGGCAATGCTTTCTAATGCAGCCCGCACAATGTGTGCCTTTCCCGTATCTCGGCTCATTCCTAAAATGGCTGCTCGTGTATATGGATTCCAGTAAGGAGCTCCTAAGCCCACAAAAGCAGGAACAAGATAGACACCTTGATTATCGGGTATAGAGCTTGCCAATTTTTCCGCCTCATCAATTCCATTGATTATTCCGAGCTGCTCTTTTAGCCATTTAATCACATCACCTGTACTGTTAATAATCCCTTCAAGTGCATATTCAACTTTACCATTAAGACCCCACGCAATGGATGATACTAAACCATTGGAAGCTTTTACTAATTCCCCTGTGTGCATCATAACAGAAGTTCCTGTTCCATATGTGGCTTTAGCCATTCCAGATTTAAAACATTTTTGCCCAAATAAAGCACCTTGTGAATCTCCAATTACACCTGAGATTGGAAGAGCTGCGAACGGAAGATTTTGATCTTCCGTCACACCAAATATTTCATTGGAATCTTTTATACCAGGAAGCATGGATCTTGGTATATTAAATAGTTCCAACAAATCATCATCCCATTGAAGAGTATCAATGTTAAAAAGAAGGGTCCTGCTTGCATTCGTATAATCAGTGGCATGTACCTTACCACATGTTAATTTCCAAATCAGCCAACTATCAATCGTTCCTAGCAAAAGCTTGCCTTCTCGTGCCCTATCTTTGACACCATCTACATGATCCAAAATCCATTTGATCTTAGATGCAGAAAAGTAAGGGTCTGCCTTTAAGCCAGTTTTGGATTGTATCATCTCTTCATGTCCCTGGTCTTTTAACTCTTTGCACATATCTGACGTTCTTCGGCATTGCCAAACGATTGCATTATATACTGGGACTCCTGTTTCCTTATCCCACACGACTATCGTTTCTCTTTGATTGGTTATGGCTAAAACTGCTAATTCTTCTTGAGAGATGCCAGATGTTTGGACCAGTTCCTTCATTAGTTTTTTGACATTTTCATAGATTTCAATTGGGTCATGCTCTACCCATCCAGCTTGAGGATAATATTGCTTATGACTTTCAGAACATTTATGAATGATTTGTCCTTTTTCATTTACGAGTAACACTTTTGTTCCTGATGTACTCTGGTCAATAGCGAGGATGTGATTTCCTTTTCCCATAAGATTACCTCATCATTTATCAACCATTTGCATGGCGATATCCTTAACATTTTGTACACTCAAACCATAGTACTCGAAAACTTCAGCAGTTTTCCCAGCAATCGCTGGCTCGTCTGGCAGTCCAAGAATTTTGACAGGAACCGGGTGACTTTGTGAAACAACTTCTGCTACCGCTGAACCTAACCCGCCATAGATGCTATGTTCTTCTATAGTGATGATTCTTCCTGTTTCTTGAGCTGCTTTTAGAATTGCTTCATTATCCAACGGCTTAATGGTATGCATATTGATAACTCTACAACCGATGCCTTCTAACTTCAGTGCTTCTGCGGAATCTAACGCCACTCTGACAGTTTCCCCAGCTGCAATAATGGTAATATCCTTTCCTTCCGTCATTGTAACGGCTCTACCGATTTGAAACTCGTAATCTTCCGATACATACGAATCCTCTACTGGATTTCGGCCAATTCGTAGATAAACCGGTCGGTCATATTCAACCAAAGCTTCAATCATTTTTTTTGCCTCATGACGATCTGCTGGCATCATGACATCCAAACCAGGAATAGCACGAGTAACAGCTAGATCCTGTAAAGAATGATGAGACATACCAAGCGCACCGTAACTAACCCCTCCACTAATACCGATTAACTTAACATTTGTATTGGAATACGCCACATCTACTTTAATCTGTTCAATACTTCTCATACTTAAGAAACAAGCAGGTGATGCAACAAATGCCTTTTTGCCAGAAGCGGCCAATCCTGCCGCAATTCCAACGAGGTTTTGCTCAGCAATACCGACCTCTACAATTTGATCCGGTAATTCTTTGCCAAACTCTACAAGAGAGGCAGACCCCCTAGAGTCGCTTGTTAAGACTAAAATATCTTTATTTTCGTTAGCTAGCTCTAATAAAACCTCACTGATAGCTTGACGATTCGCGATCTTATTTCCTTTTGCACTCTGTAAAGCAACATTACTCATTGTAGCACCTCCAGTTGCTTTGAAAGTTCTTCTATTGCCATTTCATATTCCTCTTTACTCGGTACATGATGATGCCATTTCGCTACATTTTCTGCAAATGAAATTCCCTTGCCCTTTACTGTATTGGCAACAATTAATGTCGGTTTTCCAAACACTTTTGGAGTTCCCTCCAAAACATTCACTAACTGTTCAATGTCATTCCCATCAACTTCTACAACTTCCCATCCAAATGCTCTCCACTTTTCTCCGAACGGCTCAAGCGACATTACATCTTCCGTACTTCCTGTAATTTGCAATCCATTGCGATCAATGATAGCTATTAAATTATCAAGCTTGTAATGTGCAGCTGCCATAGCTCCTTCCCAAACGGAACCTTCTGCCTGTTCGCCGTCTCCCATTAAGGTATACACTCGATACGGTTTTCCATCCTTCTTGGCAGCCAAGGCCATTCCAATGGAGATTGGAAGTCCATGTCCCAAAGCCCCTGTATTCATTTCCACACCAGGTACTTTATTGTTTGGATGACCTATTAATCTAGTATTAAATTGAGAGAACGTTTTTAATTCCTCTTTTGGAAAGAAACCCTTATCTGCTAATATTGCCCAGTAAGATTCCACAGCATGACCTTTACTTTGAACATAACGATCTCGGTCTTCCCATTTAGGATTCTTTGGATCAACCTTCATAATATGATAGTAAAGAACCGTTAAGATATCCGTGTTGGATAGAGAGCCACCTGTATGACCAGTACCCGCTTCATAAATCATTTTTAGCAATTCCATGCGAATTTCTGTAGCTTTTCGTTTTAGAAACTCAATATTCTTCACCCTTATCTCCTCCTGTTCTATTTATTAAGATCACTTCCACGAAGCCATGCTCTTATTTCACTTTCAGTTGGATCTACTGGATCAGGAGTTAAACCAGGAATATATTCGCATGCTTCAAACAGTGCCGGAATAACGTCAGCATGGACACCTACTGAATGGTGAATATATGGTCCTTTTACTAACTTTTCTTCCCATAACGGCCAATCGTTTACTTCTACCCAAACATATGAACCTCGGGTGAATGGACCTTCAATCCCCTTTGCTTTACCAAGGAAGATAGAATATTCGCCATGATCTCCGTCAAAGCGTGCAATCGTCATTTCTCCCCCCTTGATTTCTCCTTCATGTGTTCCCGGAGAATGATCGTCAAACAAGAAGTGTTTGTTTAGCTTTGGTTTTTCTTCCACACTTAACGATACAGGGAAGTTACCACAGTGGAATAATAATTCGCCATTTGGATTTTCAGGGTGACGTACAGTTATATCTGCAAAAAATGTTGGTTTTGTGTTTAATGTTGCTGCTTGAACCATAATGGAGGTAATTGCACCATGGATGTCTGTTTCACATGTTACTGGAATTTGTTCGTCTGTAAGAATCGCATTAGCCAAACAAGGCATGATGCCAATGATGTCTTGCAAGGTAGACCAGCATTGAATCGCAATCGCTGTACTTCCTGTATCAGCAGCAAGCTGCTTCATCGCAACCTTCAAGGATGCAATTCGTCGAACGTCCTGTTCTGTCACTTCGCTCCAATCAAGCTTTTCCTTAATATAGTTCATGGACTCATCTAACTCAGGACTGTCAATCTTTTCAATTTTCAAAGTTACTTTTTTCAACTCTTCAAGCGTAATCGGATGAACTTGGATTCCAAATGTCTCTAACAATTCACCTTCATTACAAATAACTGACCAAAAATCAGATGGCCTAGTTGAAATTTGCAAGATTCTTAGATTTGTAAATTGCTTTACAACATTGGCTGCTGCAATAAAATTCCTAAAGCCTCTTTCAAAAACAGGACTATCCACGCTGCAGTTCGTAATATACGTGAATTTCACGTTAAACCTTCTAAGAACTTTACCTGTTGCAAATAGTCCACATTGCGTATCACGGAGACGCATCCCATTTTCTAAAGGAGCTTCATCTCTTGGACCCCAAAGTAAAACGGGTTTACCAATAGCTTTTGCTACTCGCGCTACGATGTCTTCCGTTCCAAAATTACAATGAGGAAAAAATAAAGCATCTACCTCTAAATCTCTAAATTTTTTAATAATCATCGATTCTTGAGAACGATCGTACAATAACCCTTCTTCATTAATTCCTTCTAAATCAACAATTTCCAACTCAAGTCCAAAACTTTCAATTTTTTCTCTGATTAAATTTTTAAATTTTAGTGCATCCTCTTTACTAAATACAAATCTCCGAGTTGGAGCAAAACCAAGTTTGAGTTTTTTCATGACTACCCTCCGAAGTATATTACATTAATTAAATTGATCTAATTAACTAAACTTTTTTAGTTTTTTTACTTAAAACCGCTTACATACCCTTCGTTCAAGGAATTCCCTTGAGGTAATATTATCAACCTCTAGACTAATAGTCAATATTTTAAATAAATTTTTTTAGTTATTTTTATATAATTTTAGATTAATTTTATATAAAAATACAAAATCGTGTCATAAAATAGGACTATTTCTCATATTACAATGTAATCTTCATCAGTTTTATATAAAAAATAACTAAACAAAATCTAAATACTAACTAAACAAAATAAAAGTGTGTTATAATTCGTTTATATTCAATACAAACAACTTAACACTTCTAGGAAGGTGCATTTATTTGAAAATAGATGATATCGCTAAATTAGCGAATGTATCAAAATCAGCGGTCTCTTTAGCACTAAACGGGAAAAACGGAGTAAGTGAGAAAACTCGTAATAAAATTTTGAAAATCGCAGAGGATTATGGTTACATTCCACGTCCTATTATTAAAGCTGAACAAGTTTATCAAACGAATACTAAACTACTGAGATTTGTTGCTGTGACAAATGCAGGTATTGTAACAGAACAATTTGAATCACTTCCATTTTTCATGGAGTTGATCAAAAGTATTGATACTGAAATTGTTTCTAGTGGTTATTCCTTAATGGTTTCATCTATAAATATAGAAACATTTGAGGATGAAATAACTAGACTAGAAAAAGAGCAAAAGTCCGCTGGGATCTTGTTATTGGGTACCAATTTAACTTCTGAGCAAATCAGAATTATTTCAGATATTCAACCAAATTTAGTTGTTTTAGATACTTGCTTTGAAACACTAGACGTTAACTTTGTTGTGATGAACAATATATACGGTGCTTATGAGGCTGCACAGTATTTAATGGAACACGGACATCATGATATTGGTTATGTTCAATCGAATATCAGAATGTACAATTTTGATATGAGGAAAAAAGGTTTTATTCAAGCATTAACAGAACGAAATCTAAATATTAGTGAAAACAATTATTTTTCAATATCCCCAACAACTATTTCATCTCAAGAGACTTTTGTAGAGAAAATTAGAAATAATTGTAACCAACTACCAACTGCTTTATTTTGCGAAGCAGATTATATGGCAATTAGTGTTATTAAATCACTTACCGAATTAGGGATTAAAGTGCCAGATGATATTTCAGTAATTGGTTTTGATGACATTTTTGAATCGCAAGTTATCACCCCAGAATTAACAACTATTCGTGTTAAAAAAGATAGAATTGCGCTTTTTGCGGTTGAAATACTAATCCGACAGATTGAAAATAACAACTTTGATAAAATTAAAGTATTTGTTGATACGGAACTGATTGAGAGAAACTCATGTTCAGAAAAAAACTAGTTAAATAAAAATTAAGGATGAATTTTATATGCTGAGTTCAATATTAGATGCAATTGAAGATTTAAAAAATGGAAAAATCATTATAGTGATGGATGACGAAAAGAGGGAAAATGAAGGTGATTTTTTAGCTCTTGCTGAAAATATAACAGCTGAGACAATAAACTTTATGATCCAATATGGTCGTGGCTTGGTATGCTGCCCCATTACAAGAGAAAGAGCAGAACAATTAGGATTTCAAATCATGGTTTCGGAGAATACGGAAAGTTTAAAGACCGCATTTACTGTTTCAGTTGATCATCGTTCTAATAGTACAGGAATTTCTGCTTATGAACGAGCAGATACCGTTCGAGCAATAGCAAATCCTGAATCCATCCCAAGTGATTTTAGAAAGCCAGGACATATGTTTCCCCTAATAGCAGTTGATGGGGGTGTGCTTGAGAGACCTGGACATACCGAAGCAGCTGTTGACTTAGCAAAACTATCTGGAAGTTTCCCTGCGGCAGTTATTTGTGAAGTAATTAAAGATGATGGGAAAATGGCACGATTGAATGATTTAAAAGAATTCTCAGATACTTACAATTTAAAAATAATAACAATTAAGGATTTAGTTACATTTTTGCAGGGAGATAACACCAACTCCTAAAACAGTTATCTTAAAGCCTTAAGTAAAATAAGAAGGTGTATAACATCAAAAGAGTAAATACCAGTAGCCCAATGACATTGAGTCATTGGGCTTTTTTAATATTCATCGTATTACTTTTATGACTATGAACTCCTATAAAAGAGAAAGTAGCATAAAACTAAGTATAACTCGATGTTTACCAAGTATGACCAGTGTTAATATATGTTCTGCAATTCTTTAAATGAATAGAAATTAACTAATAAGAAATTCTGACTCCGTTACACAATTTGTGCACAAAAGTGTGCACAGACTTATTTTTTTTAATTGATTTTAATTGATCTAGATTGACTAACAACATGCTAAAAGCCTTGATATACCAGACTTAATTGTTTTTAATTGAACTTATTTTACTCAGTTGTTCAATAGTTTTTCCTCTGGCAGCGTAGAGGTCAGGGGTTCGAGCCCCCTATGCTCCATACACAAAAACTCTTCATTAGAAACAGGTCCACAATCCTCTAGTGGTTTTACACTTATGCCAGGACGCACATAAAAAAAGACAAGGAAAATTCCCTGTCTTTTAATCTACTAATGAATAACTCTCATCACTCTACCATTAAACGTATTTGCCCAATATCCACTCGACATATTAGCAATGGCTACACCTGTTGAACTTTGCGATCCAATAAATTTGCCACCTCCGATATAAATTCCAACATGTCCATCCTGTTTGTATGTATTAAAGAATACCATATCACCAGGACGCATCTCATTTACAGATACAGGTGTACCAGTATTTTTTAAAGTATCCGTGCTAGCACCAACGCGAACACCAGCCTGTGAAAATGCCCAAGAGACAAATCCAGAACAGTCAAAACGTCCATTCGCGATGTCAGAGGCTGTTCTTCCACCACCAAATACATAGACTGAATTCCCAATATATTTATTGCCTGCATTTATAACAGTCGAAATAGAACCAGATGAGACTGCAGTATTTGAAACAGGTATTGAATTAGAGCTGTTAACTGAAGTTCCTTTACTTGTCCCAGTTTGTGATTTCGGTGAGACAGAACCCGCTGTTATCGCTGCCTCCGCAGCTCTTTGTAATTCTGCTTTCTGCTCTTGAAGACTTGAGATTTCTGCTTTACTATCATTTTCTTGGTTTACTAACTGTGCTCTTAGAGCCTCATTGTTTGCCTTTTGCTCAGCAATTTGAGCTTGCATTCCCTCTAGTTCAACCTTCATATTGTTCAGGTCGTTTAACTTTTGCTCAACTTCCTTGTATTTCTCTTGTACTTCCTTTCTATCCGCTTCATGCGCTTCTATCATTTCCCGGTCAGCATCTAGTATTGTTGCAACTACTCCAACACGGTCAATAAAATCACCAAAACTTTTTGAACCAAATACTACATCAAAATAACTTAACTGACCACCGCTAGCTTGATACGAAACAGCACGGGCTTTCAAAGTTTCATTACGGGCCGTAATTCGTTCTTCAATCTCGGAAATTACTTTGTTTAGTTGGTCAATTTCAGCCTGATATTCAACAATTTGGGCATTTGTAGATTCAATTTTAGCGCTGTTGTCAGCAATAGCTTGTTCATTTTTTTGTATTTGTACTTCTACTTCCGAACGCTGTGCTTGTAAACTACTAAGCTGTTGTTGAGCGCTTACAATATTACTTTGAATACTATGAACGGATTCGGCATTTACTGGTGAAACAGTAAGTAAGCTACCTATTCCAAGTGTTACTGTTGTAATTAATGTAGTTAATGTAGTTAATGTAGTTTTCTTCAATTTATTTATCCTCCCTGCTTCTACGCAGCGACACAATTTATATGTATAATTAACATTTCGACAAATACCTATGATAATAGTATTATATCATCAAAATCTGACAATAAAGATTACAAATATATTTCAAATATTACTAAATTCAACATAATTTTTAAATATCATAGTATTCTAGTTCGGGATGAAAAAATACTAATTCATCGATAAATCCTTATCCTCCATTTCATGAGTAAGTCTAGTCTCACGAGCCCCTTCACTGATTGATATCCAGTGGATTGGGGGTATTAGCACAGTAGCGAGATGTTTGATATTGAAATTAACGAAAATGAAGCTATTACTTTTCAAAGGACTTATGAAGAAGATCAAAATAAAATAACTCTATTTCCTGAAATTGAAAGACTGTTAGAATTACTTAATAAAAGAGGTAAACAGCTAGGCATTCTAACGAATGGACCTCACCAACATCAATTGATGAAAATTAATCAGTTGGGACTAACTAGATGGATTCCTAAAGAAAATATTTTCATATCCGAAGCAATTGGATGTGCGAAACCGACTTCCCTCGTTTTTGAAACCGTTGAAAAAAAGCTTCTGTTAAACAAAAAACGTACAGTATACATTGGAGATTCTTTTGTTAATGATGTAATAGGTGCAACCAACTGTTTCCCTACATAGATAGGAAAAGCTCCACCTACTGGTAAGCAATTACTTTTTTCTTGAAAAATCTCTTCTAAACCACCATTGGTCAACTCCTGAGCCATTGCCCACAAACTACAATGGCCTGTTTTTAAAACCGTATTCCTTTTGGCTAAAGCAAAGTCAATATTTCTCTGTGATTTACTACTCCCTACATACTGAAAAACAGGTAATTTATCGCTTTCCCTTGTAATTCTTACGATTACATCTTCTTTATATTCCTGAGATAATTGTACAATCAAATTTCCTACGGATAATGCAACTTGACTATCAAAGATTTCAAAGACAAATAACTCCTCTATTTCTTCCAAAACCTTTGCACACCCTAGCGGATATTGTCCTTTCAATTCACTTTTCAATTTATTTAACATCCCAAATTCCTTTACCTTCCAAATTTATGTTTTTCAAAAGCCTATATCAGTTCTGCACATCTTCAACTGGAGACTTCGTACCTAGTTCTAGAGAATCTAATCTTCTATTAGTATTAATATAGTTCGCCAGTATGTTTTGGTAGGATAAAGTCATCCCGGTTCCTTGAGTATATGGGGCATATTTGGTTATAGTTATCTGGTTATTCCACTTTACCTTTGGTCGACTTTGGTTATATTTGACTGTCAATATACTGTTGGAAGGGAGGTTTATGTATATCGTTTATCCAGTATGGAGACGAATCGGGTTTGATTCGAATGAATCGACCTTATCTACAATAGCTATTGTTACTATGATGATCGGTTTTTCACATTGTGGCAGGACAAGGTGCTCATACAGTCTGAAGCAAAACTCTCTTGGTTGGGAAATAGGCGGAGTTTTTCCGGTTAGATACAGAATGAAGCTCGTTTCGGGGCATATAAGGGGAGTTTTTCCGGTTATACAAAGCAACCCCCACCCATTTTCACGCTTTTCGAGCCAATAGGCGGAACCTCTCCGACTATAAGAGCTATTTTTTATTTTTTTTACTACTTAAGCGGAATTTTTCCGTTTATTTGAAACCAAAATAATTAAAAGCCAAGCATACAAATAGGTATGCTTGGCTTTATTGTTAACTATACTATCTGAGTTAATTATAGCAACATACAGTAGATAAAAAATGAGAATAATCATAGCCACTCTTCGAACTAACCGTAAACGAGGTCTCAAACATTTGGTCTTCCTATATAAAAAGTAGTATGGAGTTGATATTATCCAATAGGCATATTGTTTTTGGTATGACTCATTTTATCTCACTCCTTTCTTATTAGTTTTTTCCCAACCTGTATTAATTATTTTTGAAATATTAAGACCAACATTTCATAAAATACCACTAATGTAACAAGGTGTTTCATTTATGTAACACATAATTTTAGTTGGTATACATAACAATAAGCTCTTGACCTATTTTCTATTCTCCACAACAAAAATAGAATATATATAATTAGATTTCAAAATAAATTAGAAAAAATCATATATATAATGATTATCTTAAAAATGAAGAATAGGTAGGTTAAGAGTATGAAAAAGGCTATTTTTTTGGACATCGATGGAACTTTGGTTAACGATAAACTTTTAATTCCTGAATCCGCCAAACTAGCTGTACAAAGGGCTAGAGAAAACGGTCATCTTGTTTTTATTTGTACGGGGAGGTCCAAAGCACTAATATTCCCTGAAATACTAGAAGTTGGATTTGATGGTATTATTGGTGCTGCTGGCGGGTATATAGAAATGGATCAAGAGGTGCTCTTTCACAAAATGATTAAAAAAGAGGATTTAAAGCATATTGTAGACTTTTTTATCACTCATCGAATAGAGTTTAATCTGGAGTCGAACATCGGTATATTTACAAGTAAAAATGCTAACAAGCATAGCCGTTCTATTTTAGAAAGATTACAACATGCTCATCCTAATTCTAAAGAGGAAATCGAAAAAGGTTTAAAGTCTTTCCTAGATACTTTCATCGAGTGTGAAAATCCAATTAGAGATGATATTAATAAAATCTCCTTTTTCGGTTCAGAATTACCGATTGAAAAAATAAAAGGAGAATTTGCATCTAAATTCACAGTCATCCCTAGCACAGTATCTGCTTTTGGAGAAGATAGTGGTGAAGTATCCATTCTAGGTGTAAACAAAGCGACAGCTATTGAAAAATTAATAAACCACTTAAACATTAAGAAGGAAGATACCTTTGGATACGGTGATAGCTGGAATGATTTAGAAATGCTTGAATTCGTTCACTACGGAATCGCAATGGGAAATGCACATGAAGCTGTTAAGAAAATAGCTAATGATGTGACTGATACACATGATGAGGATGGCATTTATAATAGTTTTAAAAAATATGGATTGATCTAATTCATTTCAAAAAAAAACGCCAAGGCGGTTTTTTTGATGTTATTTCTCTAACTTACTTAAAGTAGGTCCCATTTTTTAATGGCCTCTTCCTTTTTCTTTAAATCATTGAGATTACTTGTGTACTCTTTCGCATAGATAATTGAAAAAAGCGTATCGAGGATATATTCAAACGATATTTGAGAAGAAAATGTTCCTACTTTGAAAAAATCATATTCATCATGCGGGACCTCAATTGTCAGATTACATAGTTTAGACATTGTTGATTCAGAATTACTAGTTAACATGATTGAAGGAATACTCATTGAAGCGAGATATTTTATTATTTTCATGTGTGAAACTGAATTCCCAGTATAACTAATAAAAATAGCACAATCCATTTTGTCCATGCTTAACGTATTCCATATTCCTTCTCCATATTCATCAGCGATGATTAAGTGCTTATTAATTTTAATAAATTTGTTTTGAAAGCTACGAGCACGAATCTGGGAATCTCCAATGCCAAATAGAAAAATTCGTTTCGAACTTCTAATTATTTCAACTGCTTTATTTAATTGATTCCTTTCCAACTTCACTAATGTCTTTCTAATAGTTTCAATCGTCAAATCAGCCATTTTTTTGGCAATGTTGATAGAACTATCAGTTGGGAGAAAAGGAAAGTTAGGGTCAACATGCCCAATAGTATGCTTATTACTTTGAATTTCATGGATTAATGCTACTTTGAAATCCCTATAACCTGAAAATCCTAATTTCTGAGTAAGCCTAATGATTGCAGAGTGGGATGTATAGGTATTCTCTGCCAACTCTTGAATATACATATTCGGGACATCTTCTTGGTTTATTAAAATGAAATCAGCAATTCTTATTTCAGTGTCAGTAAACCCTTGCTTGTGTTCAAGCTTATGTAATAATGTCATATTTTCCCTCCATTGGATTGACAATACATAATTATTTATATCGATTAATTTCATAACTAATATACCAAATCACAAAGCTGAACTCTTCTTTAAACATTATGTTCAGCCTAACGTCATCGATTCTAAGTATTGTTGAAAATGTGGTCCTGTCTGATATATAAGCGTTCTCAATACTTAGCATCTCAGATATAATCAAGCTAGCAAAAGAGAATTGGAGGAGTTTTTTATGTTAACGATTGCTTATATCGGAAATGGAAAAAGTACGAACCGCTATCACCTACCTTTTTCATTAAAAAACGAAAACATCCGAGTGAAAACTATTTACTCTCGACGAGATAACAGTGTTTGGGAGAAAATACCTGAAGTAAATTATGTTCATGATTTAAATAAAATCTGGCTCGACGACGAGATTCAATTAGTCGTCATTTGTACTTCAGAAGAACATTATGAATATGCTAAATTGGCACTGGAAAATGGCAAACATGTACTAGTCGAAAAGCCATTTACACAGACTTCTGACCAAGCAAAAGAGTTATTTACCTATGCAAAAGAAAAAAATCTATTTATTCAATGCTATCAAAATCGCCGATTTGATTCAGATTTCCTAACCGTACAAAAGGTGATTAATAGTGGTGTATTAGGAGATATTTTAGAAGTGGAAATGCACTATGATTATTTCAGACCTGAAGTACCAAAGTCTTTAAAGTTTTCTAGAGAGCACAGTTATTTATATGGACACGGATGTCATACGATAGATCAAGTTCTCTCTTACTTTGGTAATCCCAATCATATTTCTTATGATGTAAGACAACTTCTTGGAAAAGGACATTTCAATGACTATTTTGATTTGGATTTCTTTTATGATTCCAAAAAAGTTTCTGTTAAATCTAGTTATTTCCGCCTGAAAGAACGTCCTAGCTTTATCGTTTATGGTAATAAAGGGGGTTTTGTGAAACAAACAAAAGATAGACAAGAAGAGCATTTGAAACTATTTTATATGCCAACCAATAAGGACTTTGGGATTGATTTACCAGAACACTATGGCGTTCTAACTTATGTGGATGATGATGGAAACTATCATGAAGAAAAAGTCATTTCTGAAGTTGGTGACTACGGACGGATTTACGATGGAGTGTATGAATCAATCATTCATGGAAAAGAAAAAATTGTTAAGGATGAAGAAACCATACGGCAGATGGAAATTTTAGAAGAAGGGATTAACCATATCAAAGAATAAAATTTACTAGGTTCTGGCCAGATAGTCGCAGATATCATAACAATGGCGGGAGATTTACCAGATACTTAGTTTCTATCTTTGGAACAGAGCAAACCAGCAGTTGATAGAGTTAAAACTGTACAATACTAAAAATGAAACCTCTTCAATTAAATGAAGAGGTTTCACAAAGACAGTAGGCAAACTTACAATCCTACGAGTTTGAATTTCATTTTTTTATTCTAAATTACTACATGGATAAACTAAGTGCTAATTGATACAATGACATATCAATTTCGTGTATTTCTGTCGAAGCTTGTTCAAAAGTGGTGTAAGTGATTTTACCATTCTTTACACTAACCATACTTCCATGATCCCCACTAATGAGGATATCCACAGCTTTTGCCCCCATCTGACTACCTATCATCCGATCATAGGCAGTAGGCGTCCCACCACGTTGTAAGAATCCTAGTACAACCACCCTAGTATCTAGTTGTATGTGGTCTTGTAACTCTTTTTGTATATCCTCAGCACTACACACACCCTCTGCAACAATGATGATACAATCCTTTTGTCCACGATCCCTTGCCGTTTGAATACGTGCAATGACATCTTTAATATCATAAGTTGCCTCCGGAATAATGATTGATTCTGCTTCCGAACAAAGTCCAGCCCATAAGGCAATATCCCCTGCACCACGTCCCATAACCTCCACAATTGAAGTTTTTTCGTGTGAATAAGCGGTATCACGAATTTTATCAATCGCATCAATTGCAGTACTTACTGCTGTATTAAAACCTATTGAATAATCTGTACCAGATATATCATTATCGATGGTTCCAGGTATGCCCACAACAGGTAGTCCCTTTTCACATAATTTCAACGCACCTTGAAAAGATCCATCTCCACCTATTACAACAAGTCCATCAATATTTAAATCCTTTAAATTTTGTATTGCTTCATGTTGAGATTCATCCAGTTTAAATCGCTCACTTCTTGATGTACGTAGTATCGTTCCCCCACGCTGTATGATTCCATCAACAAACTTTTGATTCATCGGAACGATATTTCCTTCTAACAGACCCTCATAACCATTGTAAACACCGAATACTTCTAACCCCTTATCGATCCCTCTCAAAACTACCGCCCGAATGGCAGCATTCATTCCCGGAGAATCTCCACCACTAGTTAGTACAGCAATTCTTCTCATAATTTCCCTTCTTTCATTATGTAATTTATAAAGCAGTTTCAGTTACATGCCTACTTAGCTATTCTCTAAGTATTAAATATTAAACTACTTCTTTTTATTTCTCTACGAAGTATTTTAATATTTAATATATTTTTCTTCTTCGTTGGTGTCAACTATCTATAAATAAGAGCATCTTATTCATAATAATTCCTTCATCGCACGTGCTAAAAGTCGAAACTCTTCCATGTATACTCCATTAGACTTCCCAAAGTCTGAATATGTTTTTACTTTTTGATTAAAACCCTTATAAAAACAAAGGAACTTCCATTGCTGCCAATTACAATCTACGACCATTACTCTCCAGTTATAAACACCCTATGATATGTCAATAACTAAGACATAATCATAAGGAGATGGAGTATTATGATCCACAAATTAAGTAAACTAGGTGATACCGATAATAATTGGTCCAATCTTAAAATGGTTGGAATTAGCTCAGAAGACCACTATCAATGGTTATGGGAAGTTTATCTTCATTATGGAGAAGTAAAACGTATACTAAGTTCAAAGAGAGCGCTTGGTATGTATGGAGGAAGAGAAGCAGCGTGGAATTCTGTTGGATATACCCCTCCTGAAATCGAGGAATATGTTAGGAATCTTGGTAAAATGATCGGACAACTGTATATTTCCACAAAGGATATCGAAAACCAACACATTTCAGATATATCATAACAACAGAAAATTAGCGGCCTCATCTCAAAAGAGTAAGTGGTTCAGTTTTTGTGGAGAAACATTAGAAATAACCTTTAAAATCATAACCCCAATCCCATAGTGATTGGGGGCTTTAATAAATCTTATTAAATCAACGATTATTGAATTATTCTACATGAATTAACATAACAGTTATCCGTCTAAATCTCAGGATGACAATATCTATTGTCAACTTGTTTATTAGAGTGCGAATTCTTCTGTTAAAATACTCCTGTTTTGAATAAACCACTTATTTGGACAACAATAGGCAATTTCACGGTCTTCCTGTCCGAATCCACCTCGTATTCGGACAACTATAGGCAATCTCACGGTCTTCCTGTCCGAATCCACCTCGTATTCGGACAATTATAGGCAATTTCATGGTCTTCCTGTCCGCATCTACCTCGTATTCGGACAACTATAGGCAATTTCCCAGTCTTCCTGTCCGAATCCACCCCGTACTCGGACAACAATAGGCAATTTCCCGGTCTTCCTGTCCGAATCCACCTCGTATTCGGACAACTATAGGTAATCTCACGGTCTTCCTGTCCGAATCTACCTCGTATTCGGACAACTATAGGCAATCTCACGGTCTTCCTGTCCGAATCTACCTCGTATTCGGACAACTATAGGCAATTTCCCGGTCTTCCTGTCCGAATCTACCTCGTATTCGGACAACTATAGGCAATTTCCCGGTCTTCCTGCCCGAATGAACCTCGTATTCGGACAACAATAGGCAATTTCCCGGTCTTCCTGTCCGAATCCACCTCGTATTCGGACAACAATAGGTAATCTTCCAGATCATCCCGTCCTAATGAACCTCGTATTCGGACAAGAATAGGTGCTAATTAATATGTTCATTCAATTGCTAGATTTACTGTTATTTACTATGTGATTTATAATGTTTGTTTAGTATTTCTCCACGTTATCGGAACTACTTATCAAAAGAGTTGGGGCATTGTTTTTATCAAGATTTTGTAGCATCTTCTATAATCCAATCAGATGCCCTTAATAAATCAGGAAATACGGCATCTGCTAGTGGGTCACTCTCTCCAAGAAATACACCTTTAGTTCCTACTTTCTTCCCTGCTTGGATGTCTGTGTCCGTATCACCGACCATATAAGACTGTGCTAGGTCAATCTGATATTTTTCGGCTAAGTCAGTAATCATTTTCGAGCCAGGTTTTCTGCATACACATCCCGCTTTTGGTTTATGAGGGCAGTAGGCCACATCTTTGATGACTGCCCCCTCCTTTTTAAGTTCACCTATCATGTGTTCATGAATCGTTTCGAGTTGATTCACTTTCATGAACCCTAGCCCAACTCCCCCCTGATTTGTCACAACAAAAATGTTGTCTCCAAACACTTTATTTAATTTTCGTATAGCCTCTGGAACACCAGGTAAAAAAAATAATTCCGATGGCTTGTTTACGAATTTTACTCTTTTTGTTAACACTTCGTTTATAACGCCATCTCTATCTAAAAATACCGCTTGTTTACCCACCTTTTTACCCCCTCAGTTTATTTATTTTAATCATGTACATATTGACGTAATACTATTACCAACCTTAGACATAGATAAAAAATAAAAACACCCCAATTGTTAGATTTTAATGTCTAACTACTGTGGTGCTTCTAACCGTATGCTGGTATCTCTTACGAATATTTAGATTTAATTACGCAAGAATTTGTGTTTTGATTTTTTCAAACATCTCTTCTTTGCCCATTCCTGTGAGTAATGGCACCCCATCGATAACTCTACTCTTTATATTATCAGGTACTAACGTAGTTGACACAATAATATCGTATTCATCGATGCGGCTTAATTCCTCACTGATCTTTGATTGATAGAGCTTAACCTTATTTTGAAGTCCATTATCTTCTAACCATGTCTTTACCTTTCCTGTTACAATTGTAGATGTTGCAATACCCGTTCCACACATAATCAATAATTTTTTCATTTCTTATCACCCTTTTTTTGTAGTTTGAATTTCTTCTTTTTGTCCATAAGTAGTACTATAAAAATGGTTACACTGCTTAATCACTTCTTTGCTAAGCGGCTGGAGATCTGGTTCATGTAAGGTAGCATAATGTGCATATTCTGCTGTTTCCTCTAAAATGACAGCTGCCTTTAATGCATGTTCAATATCTTTTCCAACAGTGAATACTCCATGGCTTCGAAGTAACACAGCAGGCGAATCATAGATATGATCTATAATCTGCTTCCCTATATCTTCCTCACCAATAGCAGCATAATCAGAACAAGGCACTCGATTTTTAAACAAATTAGCTGCTGTTGTCGTGTAAGAAGGTATATCGAGCCCACGTATCGCAAAGCTTGTTGCAAACGGAGAATGAGTGTGTACTACACTATGAATATCATCACGATGGCGATAGACATATAAATGACTTGCCATATCTACCGACGGTTTTAATCTTCCCTCGATGACATTTCCATCTAAATCAACAATGACCATATCCTCTGGCTTTAACACATCAAAGTGAACCCCACTTGGTTTGATAACCACCCTATTACTCTCATAATCTCGATAGCTTACATTTCCACTGGTCCATTTGACAAGCTGTAATTCTTTTAATGCTTTATTCGCGTCACATACTAGCTGTTTCCAAATCTCCAACATTGTACATCACCTTCTATCACATAAAGTTTTCATTATAAACTGGTACCAACGTCATCGTTTAACTTTGCTTCACGTTTAGGTTTAATTTTATTTATATATATTAAACCCGCTAAGGCAACAACGCCTATGATCGTAATTCCACCCCAGCTAAGAAACTGTGCTAATCCAACAAAAATAAATGTCGTCCAGACAGCCCCATCAACGAGTGCAGAAATACTAGAATTCCCTGCCATATCAAATTTCGCAGCCAAAGCAGCATCGGTAATTAATGGTGCCGCCCATGAAGCTATTAACAATCCAACCGCCATGTATATAGTTCCTGCAACGACCGTTCTAATAATATTCCCTCTGAAAACTGGTGTCATCAAACAAACTAAGAATGGAATTGTTGCTAAGTCACCAAATGGCAAGACTTTGTTCCCTGGTAAAATGACAGCTAAAAACAAGGTGATTGGTACAATAATTAATGATGCTGATAGAACAGCCGGATGCCCTACCGATAAGGCACTATCCATTCCAATATAAAGATCTCGTCCTGGCATCCGTCTTTTAACAAACTCACTAGCAGCTTCTGAAATAGGAGAAAGCCCTTCCATAAGTAAAGATACCATTCGAGGCATTAACATCATAACGGCTCCTGTTTGAACAGCAAGCTGCATCACTTCACTCACACTGTAACCTGCCAAGAAACCAATCACAACCCCAATTAACACACCCATTACTGTTGAGTCCCCGAAAATCCCAATTTTCTTTTGAATGGTTTCAGGATTGGCTTCTAATTTATTAAAACCAGGTATTCTATCAAAGACCCAATTTAATGGTTTCGCTACTAAATAGGACGGAGCAGATGCACCATGTGGAAATGTAATCTTTGGAAACCCATAAAATTTTTGAACATCCTTGGCAATTAAATCACCTAGGAAGAAGATCACAACTAAATGGATGGCAATCGTATATAGGCCAAGTGCAAAGTTTCCAGTTAGAGCGTAAACTAGTGAACCCGTAAAGGCACAGTGCCAATAATCCCAAATATCAACGTCCAATGTTTTTGTTAACCCTGTAATCAATAGGACTACATTTAAACCGATACCTAATGGAATGGCTAAACTTCCTAAAGCTGTACCGTATGAAATGGCTGCAGCAGCAGGCCAACCAACATCAATCGTACCGAGTTGAAAACCAAAATTATCAACCATCGCTTTCGATGCAGGCCCTAAACTGTTTGTTAACAAGCCAATGACAAGGTTCAAACCAACGAATCCAATTCCAACAGTTAAACCCGCTTTAAAGGCTTTTGCTGGTTTGGTTCCTAGTATAATTCCAAAGATAAACAGTAGAATAGGTAGCATAACACTTGCACCAAGATCAACGAACCATTGTAGAACAGCCATAAAAATCCCCCTTATTCAATTATATTTTTTACTCTAGTCCAACCTTATTTAACAATTGCTGTAAGCCTTCCTGACTCTTACACTCAGCAAAATCCTTTAATAATTCTTGGTCTTGAAAGATCTCCATTAACTGTTGTAACATCGTTAACTGATCCTCGGATTTTTTTAATGCAAGCATGAAAATTAATGAAACATCAACCTCTTCATTCCCATTTCCCATCAAGCGGAATTTAACCGGTTCTTTTAACGAGGCAAAAGCAATCTGTGGTGTAATGACTTTATCAGCATCTGTATGGGGAATTGCTACCCCAAGGGTCCCGACTGCCAGGCCGGTTGGAAAAGTATCTTCTCTTTCCAAAACACCTTTCTCAAAAGTTGAGGAAACTAAGTTCGCTTCATATAAAGACAAGGCCATTTTCCTAATTGCATCTGAACGATCACTTGCTTCTAAATTAATAAACGTAATATTTTTATCAAAAAACATGGTTTTTCCCCCTACTGTCTCAACTTCCGTTGATAATAAGCCACGCATCAGTTACCTCCTTTGAGTCTAGTAATTTAGACATTTTTTCATTGTCTTCAGCAAGATCTGCCAATTGGAAGAGTGCCTTTAAATGGCGATTCGGGTTATAAATAGCGAGCGGTGTAACAATGGATACCTTCTGTCCATTAGCAAACTCTACCGGATTCTTTAAAATAAGCATTGCAAATGCGTCAGCTAGCACTCCCTTTTCCGTTGCCGCATGCGGAATCGCCATGTTTTCACCTAAAAAACTGTATATCTGCTGATGATCATTGTCTTCAATTAAAGTGTTCACATAAGATGATTTGATGATATTGTTTTTTACTAAAGGCTCACAGGCGATTCTAATTGCCTCTTGCCAATTTTCAACGTTGTCTCTATATTGAATAAAATCACTAGGTAAAAATTTCCTCAAACCATACGATATAACATTATTGTCTTTTATATCCCTCTTCTGACTATCTTGAAATAAACTGGACAACGAAGTCATCAAGGCGGTCTCATCTGTTATAATTGCGTTTTGTTTAATGGTTTCTATTAATTTATTTATATTAATAGTTTCATAGCCACTCTTATCGATGGTGGAAATAACTTGTTTTCGTAACAATTCTTTTTCGTGTAAAGTCATGAGTGGATTAATTAAATACACAGGTTGCGCGGACTGGATTGGAATGGTGCTAAAAATAATATGGTAATCCTGTTGATACATTTGGAACTGTCTTAAAGATAGGCTTTCTGCAAAATAAAACTCTGGAAATATTTCTTTCAACGTTTGCTTCATTATTTTTGACACAGTCAGACCGTTTGTACAAATAACTACTGCTCGTTTCTTTTTATGAAGCTCTTCACCCTGTTTAATGAGTTGCCCTGCAAGAAACATTGTAATAAAGGCAAGCTCACCTTTTGGGAATTTCTCTCCTATTAATTTTTCGAGTGGATTTATTGAAGCTGAGACCATCTCATGCAACTCCAGGTACTCCTCGATTAACTGAATTGAGTAATGTTCTTTTAATGTAAGATGATATTTGATCCGATAGTATGCTGGTCTCATATGAATCATTAATTTATCGAGGATATCTTTTTTATCATCAATAAAGATACACGATTTTTTTTCAAAAAGGTCAAGCATATCCAGGATTGCAAACTTTAATTCGTTTAACCTTTGATCAGTAAGAATATCCGATTGAAGAACATTTGAGGTTAATAGTTGGAGTGTAAGCCATATTCTTTCACTTATTGGTAAATCCATATCCTCATTTAATAGTAGCTCCGTAACTAAGTATTCCTCCGTATCAGCTAACTCCATTATGCCAATGTGAAAATCAGCGTTTAAAAAATGTCCCTGTTCAATTCGGGAAAAAATTAATTCTATTATATAAGGTAAGCTTTCATAGCTTTCATCCGTTAAATGGATGTTTAATGAGGTTTCAATAGATTTTACTTTTTCCGTCATTGGAGAAATATCGAGTTGTAAAACCTTCTCGAAGTACTTATGTCCATTAAACAAATTTAAAACGGATTTAACTACGATAATTAATAGTTTTCGAATTTGAAATTCATCCCCGGCAATTACATACCCATCAGCTCGGCTATAAACGATGGACAAGGAATACTTTTTAATGAATTCTGATGCCTCTTTGATATCGCTTATCCCTGTGTTTTTGCTTACGTTAAAAAGATCAATTATATGAAATAGTGAAACCTCTTCTTTTTTTCCGAGTAAATATAAAATAATTAAAAGTGCACGTTCCTTTTCAGTCGGGATATATTCTTGCAATTGATTAACAGATGGATGCGGGACTGAAAAATGCTCAAATATTTTTTTATCAATAATAAAGTTACCGTTTCTACTCTTTGTTATCGGTGTTAAATTCTTCGTTTCTAACCAATGATTAATTTTCTCAATTGAGTATGAGATCTGCCGTCTGCTAAGCTTAAATTTCCCTTCTAGTTCCTTATTTTTTATTTGAGGTGTTCTAATTAATTCATTTAATAAATTTACACTTCGATCATCAAGGAACATCGATATACCTCCTTCTGTCTTTATTATAGTTGAGGTGCCGAATAAATTGAAAACGTTTTCATATCAATTTTTCTCCTTTACTAACATCATTTTGTGTGCAAGTTTGTGCCGAATATTTTACATTTGTTCATAACTGTTACCTTTGTAATAAACTTACCCCTTATAGTACATTTTCGTCAATCACTTTAGAGTGAAAATTACCGGAAAAATCTTTTCTAATGGTATTCCAACCCAAATAGCAAATAAAAAAACGGTACCATCATGGATACCGTCTCATTTGAATTACACTTTAATACAAACTCTTCTATATTTTTATCATGTGGAATATATGCTTGTGCAGCCGCCACTCATGCAACAAGAACACCGTATGATGAACAGCAAACAAAGGCTTTCTCTAAAATTTATTATAATTTATTAATTTTTTTTAGGGCTTTCCGTGTTTCGTCCACGTATCTCATAAGACGATAAGGTTTACTAAGTGCCCGTTTCGGAAACTCCCCAATGAACTTGTTTAAATCATCTTTATATTCTTGTGTTAGCCTGGTAGGTTTCGAAATAATACGTTTATATATTTCTTTATATAATTCTCTTTTAGGATTTAAGTGCATATCAATTTTACGATGGCAATTTGTACACTCTGTACTTGATATTTTATCATTTAAATACTGAACACAATGAAGTGTTTCATCATGACAACGAGAGCAATATAGGGAGACATCATACTCAGTGATCTTCAACTTAACCTCTCCTTATTTAGGAATACTTTTTTGCATTTTTATTATTTTCCCAATGTAGACCACAAATTAATATTATATTATATTCGACTTTTCCACAAAAAGGTACAAGATAGTGTTTAGTGGTTAATTTTTTTTAGAATTGCACTTGCAGTTAATTCATCGGTAATTAAAACATCAATAAATTTCCCTTTTAATGCTCCCAATATACTTTCTACTTTATGTTCCCCTTCAACGACAGCAATTACTTTATTGATACATTGAAATTCTTCAATGGTAATTCCAATTACTTTGGTATTTAAAGAATTATTGATCGCCTGGCCATTCTCATCAAAAAATCGAAAACCTATATCTCCAATCGTTCCAACCTCACGGAGCTGAATTAAATCATTTTCTTTTAAGTATCCTAATTTCATCAAGGTGGAGTTCTGGAAAGGATTTCCTATACCAACGAGAGCAATATCTACATTCCTACCACTTTCTAAAACTGTTTGGATATCCTCCATACCCATTAACCGCTCTTTTAGCTCTTCATTTTCAACAATTGCTGGAGCGTATAAATAAGTACAAGTACTGTGAAGCTTTTTGGCTAATTCGTTTGCAAGTTGATTAGCATGAATTTGCACCTGCTTCACACCCATACCACCTTCTAGTGGTACAACCGTAATATCATCTCTTCGCTCAAAAGGGTATTCTTGAACGAGATATGCCAACGTTTCTCCCCAGGAGATTCCAATGCTCTTAACATCTTTTAGATTGTTAGAGATATAGCTGGCACCTGCTTGACCAACTTCTCGCTTTGCCATTTCCACAGATAATCCGTTGTTTGGGACAACAACAGCATCAGAAAGTCCGAATAATTGTTCAAGCTTCCTTTCTAATTCTACCGTGTGCACACTCTCATCTTTTATATAGACCTTAACAATTCCTTCATCCTTCGCTCTTTGTAGTAACTTAGATATTACAGGTCTCGAAACACCCAATTTTTGGGCAATTTGTGCTTGTGTCCAGCCATCATTGTAATACATACTAGAAACCTTAACTAATTGTCTCTTTTCTTGCCACTCCACTCTAGCCATCTCCTTCTAGGCGTCATCGATTAACCATTTTACAAATGTTATGTATATGAACATATTACAACATATCTTTTTTAAAATCATCACATCGTATCGCAAAAGTGCCGAGAATAATCATTCTCGGCACTTTTCTGTAACAACTCAATATGATGATACTTGGCTGTTATTTTTATGTTGTTTTTACTAACCAATTACTATACCGCTGATTGTACTGCTTTTTGTTGTTGTCTTAGCTTATTAACCGCATTCACTGCGGCTTCGTAGAAAGTCTCTGATAATGACGGATGCGGATGAATCATTTTGGCAGCCTCATCTATCGTCCCTTCTAAATACATGAAAGCGGAAGCTTCTGAGATCATTTCCGTTACATGTGACCCAGCCATAACCACACCGATGATTTCACCGTATTTTGCCTCATAGATAATCTTTGTAAATCCTTCCGGTTCTCCAGCACTCAGTGCTTTCCCACTACCAGCAAAGTCAAATTTTTCTACACAAATATCAATCCCTTGTTTTTTCGCTTCCTCCTCCGACAGGCCAACGGAGGCGATTTCAGGGAGCGTATAAATACAACGGGG
The DNA here is from genome assembly GCF_050586445.1 of Bacillus coreaensis. Lineage (NCBI taxonomy): Bacteria > Bacillati > Bacillota > Bacilli > Caryophanales > Bacillaceae > Bacillus > Bacillus coreaensis. The sequence continues at coordinate 58,544 of NZ_JBOCCY010000015.1, read as the reverse complement.
CATGACTTTATAGTCGATAACATCCATCTCTCCAGCAGCATTATTCGCGGCAACAATTCCTTCTGCACTTGCCGCGTGTGCGAGCTGCCAACCGCCGATCACATCCCCAACTGCATAAACATGATTGTGAGTTGTTTCCATCTTTTTATTAACTTTAATGAATGGGCCGTTCTGTTCTAGATTAAGTTCTGTGACTGCGGATAAATTTGGGCGGCGTCCAGTGCTTACGAGTAATGTATCTGCTTGCAATGAAAGCTCTTTTCCCTTTGAATCCTGGTAAATGACGGTTTTCACACCCTCTGTTTCTTGAACTCTTTGCACTTTTGCACCTGTATGGATGTTGATTCCCTTTTTCTTTAACATCTTTGTTAAAAATTTTGAAGCTTCCACATCTTCTGTGGGGATGATCCGGTCAGCAGCCTCGACAATACTTACTTGTGCTTTAAGAGATGCAAAAATAGTCGCAAATTCAACTCCAATCACTCCGCCACCAATAATAATTACTGATTTAGGAATCTCTGGAATATCAAAGATCGTATCACTTGTATCAAAATGAACGGTATCCAGCCCAGCAATTGGCGGCACAGCAGGGGTCGACCCCGTTGCGACAATCACTTTTGCAGCCTTAACAGTCTCTTCCCCATCAGATGTTTTTACCTTTACTTCTCCGCCGGGTAGAACCGATCCATATCCGTTATAAACATCAATCTTCCCCTGTTTTAGTAGAAAGGCGATGCCTCCACGTAGACGCTGAATCACATCATCTTTTCGCTTTTTCATTTTGCTAAAAGAAAAGCTAAGGTCACCAGTTTCAATGCCCCAATCCTTCGCCTTTTCAATTTGCTCAATGACTTCAGAATGTTTCAAATAGGTCTTTGATGGGATACAGCCGCGGTTTAGACATGTTCCACCGAGGAAGTCTACCTCGATGAGAGCAGTTTTTTTACCAAGCTCCGCAGCATGCAAGGCAGCTACATAGCCTCCGGGTCCTCCTCCAACCACAACTATATCGTAGGATTTCACCATGTATTATTCACCCCCTATACCAATAACTCGTATGGACTTTCGAGTATTTGCTTTAACTCTGTTAAGAACGCAGCAGCCGGTGCTCCATCCATCGCTCGGTGGTCGAAGGATAGACTAAGCGTCATCATAGGACGTATTTCAAGAGCACCATTTATAGCCACAGGCTTATCTTGAATTCGACCAACACCAAGAATGGCACTTTCAGGCTGATTAATAATTGGAGTAAATGCATCAACTGCATACATACCCAGGTTACTAATGGTAAATGTAGATCCCTTCATTTGATCTGGAAGTAATTTATTTTCGCGAGCACGTTTACCAATTTCTTTTGCATCACTTGTTAACTCTGCAAGTCCCTTACTCAAAACATCTTTAATTACTGGAACCATTAATCCATCCTGGACAGCAACAGCTAGTCCGATATGAACCTGGCTATGCTGAATAATTTCGTCCCCGTCAATTGATACATTTACCTGTGGATGACGAGCCAGTGCTACACCTACAGCTTTTACGAGGATATCAGTAAACGACAACCGGAAGCCTGTTTGCTTTTCAATTACAGGTAGAAGTGTTTGACGAAGTTCCTTTACCTTCAACATTTCCACTTCTGTCGTTAATGTTACATGTGGTGCTGTGTAAGCACTTTGTGCCATTCTGTCAGCAATTACTTTTCTCATACCCGTCATTTTTCTTCGCTGTGCAGCTGGTATAGAAGCGGCTGCTGGTGGTGCTGGCTTAGAAGAGTTTGCGGTTACCACATCAGCTTTAACGATTTTCCCGTTCGCACCGCTACCAGTTACGGCAGATAAGTCTACTTGTTCGGCTAAGGCAATTTTCCTTGCAAGAGGAGTAGCTTTTGATGCTGATGCAGTCGCCTCTAGATGACTAAGCACATCTTTTTTATGCACACGACCATTTGGGCCGCTGCCTTTAATGAATACCAATTCAAGTTTATTCGAGCGTGCCATTTGGCGTGCTGCCGGGGTTGCACGTGGTTTCTCACCTTTTTGAATATTACTTACTAGTACAGGTTCCTCTTGACGTTCGGAAATCACCTCTTCTATTTGTTCCTCTGCTGTTGGTTCTTCCCCAGCAATCCCTGGTGAACTGTCAGGTACTTTTTCTCCTACTTCGCCAATGTAACCAATAATTTGGTTGACCGGAACTTCAGCGTCGACATCAAAGTATTTTTTTAATAATACACCTTCATCGTAAGCCTCTACTTCAATATTGATTTTGTCTGTCATGATTTCAAAAAGTGGTTCACCTATTTCAACGGTTTCCCCTTCTTCTTTAAGCCACTGAAGGAGGGTACCCACTGCCATCGTGCTGCTTAGCTTCGGCATAAATATTTCTTTTGCCATATTGCCCCTCCTCCTTACTTATTCTTAACAGTTTCTTTAACAGCTTCGATAATATCTGGAACTTGCGGAATGGCCGCTCTTTCTAATTTAGGGTTATAAGGAATCGGAACCTCTTTACCGCCGAGTCGCTTTATTGGAGCATCTAAATAGTCAAATGCTTCGCTTTCAGCAACAACACTAACGATTTCCCCACCGAATCCTCCCCGTTGCACAGCTTCATGAACAACAATTAAACGTCCGGTCTTCTTTACAGAATTAATAATCGTTTCTTTATCGAGTGGAACAATGGTACGAGGATCCACTACTTCTACACTGATTCCTTCTTTTTCAAGTTCCACTGCTGCTTCCATTGCTTTATGAACCATGATAGCAGTAGCAACAATCGTGACATCTGTACCTTCACGCTTGATATCTGCTTTACCTAATTCAATTTTGTAGGATTCCTCAGGAACATCACCCGTCGTTTTATACAATAGTTTGTGTTCGTAGAAAATAACTGGGTTATCATCGTCAATGGCTGCTTTTAACAAACCTTTTACATCATAAGCTGTGGACGGCTGAACGACTTTTAATCCTGGGATATGAGCCATCCAAGCTTCAAGACTTTGTGAATGCTGGGCAGCAGCACCAGTACCCGAACCAGCTGGTGTCCGTAATACCATTGGTACTTTTCCCTTGCCTCCAAACATATAACGGGTCTTCGCAGCTTGGTTCACCATTTGATCCATAGCGATCGTAATAAAATCAGAAAATTGAAGTTCTAATATAGGACGCATTCCAGTTAATGCCGATCCTATTGCCGCACCAGCAATCGCCGCTTCTGAGATGGGTGTATTACGGACACGTTCAGGTCCAAACTCTTCAATCATTCCACGTGTTACACCAAAAGCTCCTCCATAAACACCGATATCTTCACCAAGAATAAATACATCATTGTTTTCCCGCATTTCTAAGCTCATTGCTTCCCTTACTGCTTCTAAATAGGTTATTTGTCTAGTAGCCATGTTTTCTACTCCTCTCTTTACGCGTAAACGTCCTCTAGTAAACTATCAAGGGATGGTTCCGGGCTGCTTTCAGCAAATTTCACAGCATTGTCGATTTCCTGGTTTGCTTCCTCCTGAAGTTGTTTGGCGGTTTCTTCTGTTAATACACCTGCTTCGATTAACGTTTCTTTAAAACGCTTGATTCCGTCTTTTTCTCTCCATTCTTTTTCTTCTTCACGGGTACGATATTTTTTCGCATCGCTCTTGGAATGTCCTTTCCAGCGATAAGTTTTCATTTCAATTAATGTTGGTCCGTTGCCACCACGTGCATGTTCCACTGCTTCATGAACGGTATTCATGATTTCAATCATGTCAAGACCGTCAACCACATGACCAGGGATTCCGTAACCGCTAGCACGATCAGCAATATTTTCTACACGAGTCATTTCTTTAACGGGACCTGACATTCCATATTGGTTGTTTTCACAAATAAAGACAACGGGAAGGTCCCAGATGGCTGCTAGATTCACAGATTCATGGAAACTTCCTTCATTAGAAGCACCATCACCGAAGAAACAAAGAACCACATAATCTTCTTTTTTCATTTTCGACGTTAGAGCTGCTCCTACAGCAAGAGGAAGACCTCCACCGACAATTCCATTTGCCCCTAAATTCCCTTTTTCTACATCGGCAATATGCATGGATCCGCCTTTTCCTTTACAATACCCTGTTTCCCTGCCGAAGAGTTCTGCCATCATCTTGTTAACATCGCCTTCTTTTGAAATACAGTGTCCATGTCCTCGGTGTGTGCTTATGATCTTATCTTTTCTGCCAATCACCGCTATAGAACCAGCCGCAGATGCCTCTTGGCCAACACATAAATGTGTTGTACCGTGAATCAATCCCTTCGCAAAGAACTGGTCAACCTTTTCATCAAAATAACGGATTAACCACATTTCTTTATATAAATCTTTTAATTTCTGCTCAGTAATCATCTCAGGAAGCTTTAATGTTTTAACCATCATTATCTGTTCCTCCTTTTACATTTGTTCCATACTGTTACCTTTGTAAACATCATATAATCTATTCACATTTTAGTCAAGAAAAAAACGTTATTTTTTTGATAATTTTCATTGGACAAATATTGATATATCAACAATGGTAACGGTTCCAAAAATACCGTGGATTTAAAAAAAGGAAAAAGAGATCAAGTTTCATTAAACTTGACCCACCTTTTCCCTTTTGTTTATTTTACTGAAATTACTGTTCCTTCATTAATAGTATTTGGGAAGGAATATGGTGCTGCAAACACCGCTCCAGGCAGAACTTCTTCCATCGGCTCCTGGAAATAAATGGAGACATGCCCTAATTCCTTAAAATTCTTGTTTGCAAGGTCACCTAATGCGGTAATGGTGAAACTCTCTTCACCAAACTGAATCGTTCCTCCCTGCTTTAATGGCTCTTCTTCTAGATTCTCAAATTCATGAATAACAGACATTTCTCTTAATTCCTTCGGTGCTTGTGGACCAAATAAAATTAATATTTTATCTTCTTTAAACGTTGGTACTAATACTCCAATTTCTTTTACCACTGATTTTGTCATCTTGATCCTCCCATTTGCTCGCTTGTCTCTTTATAGTGTCACAAGTGGACGTTGTTCTGTGCTTGTTGGAAAAAGCTGATCTTGAAGTGATCGTAACTTCCATACGGTTGTATTTGTATCTAATTCCACATCATCTTGTGTTAGGAATTGACCTGTCTTGATATCCTTTTTAGCAACTACTTTTCCACTGATTAAACCAATTGGTATATGGCCGTTTACCTTCATGTCCCGGTGTGTTTCTAGGACACCACGTACACTATAGCCACCAATTCCATCTAATGTCTCACCTGCTTTAATGTCCCGTTTTGCCACAGCAACGGTTTCAGAAATCGGTGCTCCAAGTGGATGAATAGAAGAATCATGTTCTAATACTGCTTTTGCGATTGTAATTGGAGTTTCTAGACTGGCTAAGTGGTATGGACGATAAAACACATAGTGTGGTCCATTACCCACTTTTAAGTAGCGAAGTTCTTCGTCAACTGGTTCAAGATCACTTTTTACAATGACGAATACTCCCGGTGCTAAACCGTTTACATATTCTACAACGCCGAAGTTATCTAGTACTCCTCCATTTTCCTTTAGGTCTAATTTATCAGCAACATCTTGAACAGTTGCAGATACACCGTGCATTCCGACTTTATCTGGTACTAAGCCAATCGCGTTACTTAAAAGATTCATTTCCGCCATTGTTTTTGTTCCATCTTGGAATGCAGCTAGCATATGTGCACTCATATGCTTTGCCTTGGCTTCAGCTGCAGCTACGTCTGGGTTTGATAGCGGGTTGAATGGATTGTTTTTGCCTTTCCCAGCAACCAACACTTCTAAGCCCATTGTTTTAGCAAATTCATATAATTCTAGAGTGGCAGCTGGCTCATCCCCTGCAGAGCCTGTGTATACCAACCCAGCATTCGTAAACATTTGGTACATAATTGAACCGATTGTGATATCAACCTCTACGTTAAGAAGGACAATGTGTTTTTTCGAACGCAAAGCCTCCAGTGACACGTTTGCTCCCACTTCAGGAACACCTGTTGCATCAACAATCACTTCTACATGATTGGACTGGATCACATCTCGATAGTCGTTTGATACAACCATTGGATCCTTTCTCGTAGATTGTGAGGAATAATAATCAGCAGCTCTTTGCGCAGCCTGAACATTTACATCACAAACCCCTGTTACGATCATTCCAGGGATTTTTGAGATTTGTGCAATCATTCCAAAACCCATTTGCCCTGCACCGATAACCCCAACTTTAATTGGCGCATTTTCACGTTCACGTTGTAAAAGCTTAGTGTAAATTGACATGAATAATTCCTCCCAAAGGTTAATTAATACGCTTACAATTTTCTTTGTAGAATAGTATTCTTTTAATTGGTTTTTTAGATTCATACAAATGTTATTAATTGTAACAATCCATCTATTTATGTAACATTTGTTACAACGCATATCATTTGTTCCATACCCCTAGTGTAAGCCCTTATGTAAGCCTTGTCAAGTCGTAATATTCAAATATATCTGATAAAAGGGAGATTTTAGTAGAGTGAAGATTTAAAAGGTTGTTAATGGATCAAAGACAAACAAGAAAAAGCTGCACAGTAGGAGTGCAGCTCGACTCTTATCCTTCAACCAGCGCAGTTCCTGTTGCTTCATCCGTAATTAATACATGTATCAAGCCACCTTCTAATGCCGCTTTGATGGACTGAACTTTTTCTAAACCAGAAGCAACCCCAATGACTAGGGGAATGGCTTTCAATTTTTCCAGTTCAATAGCTATCACTCTTTCATTCCATGAATTGTCAACAGGCTTCCCAAACTTATTAATGAAGTTGTAGCAGATATCACCTACAATTTCGTGATCATTAGTAATCTGTTGATGGTCCGGACCCATGTAGGATTTTACCATGGTAGAGTCTTCAGGACGGCCACCAATACCGACCACTGCAATATTGGATTGTTCTGCTAGATTTAAAGTACAGCGGATAGAAGGCTGGCGAATCAATACTTCCTTCGCTTCCTTTGTATCAACCATTACCGGGACATGTAGGAATTCATACTTGGATTGAAGGGCACTTCCTACTTTGGAAACAATACTATTAGAGTGAATGTCCACCCGCTCGTTACCCATTCCACCTACTAATGGTACTACCGTTGCAGAAGGAAATGCCTGTACTGAGTTCATTGCCTTAGCAACTTCGTTTAAAGTCGTGCCTGAAGACATACCGATGATTTGACCATCTTTAATGACTCGCTGCAAATAATCACTAGTTGCTTCGCCTAATTGCTTTTTCGAAGACTCGCGTCCCACACTCTCAATACAAACTACTTCTCGTAAATTATACAAACGCTCCAATTTCCGTTCTAGATTTCTAAACTGATGAATTTTATCATCATGAATGATGATTTCAACAATCCCTTCCTCTCTTGCCTTTGTTAACACCTTTGAAACAAGAGAGCGGCTGATTCCTATCTTTTCTGCTATTTCCGACTGTGTTGCTCCTTCGTCATAATACATTTGTGCGACTTTAACTAGAATTCTTCTATCTTGAATGACCACAGTGATCCTCTTCTTTCATATCTTACTGCCCTTACAAAAACCTTAAATTTTAGTACATTCCAAAACTAGCAAAATAGGCAATTACAACGGATACAATACCTGTAACTAAGCGGCTGTATAATACGGCTGGGACTCCGTAACGGACTGTTTCCGGTTTCGCTTCTCCAAGGGATAAACCTACAGGAATGAAATCACAACCTACTTGACCGTTGATGGCAAAGAGTGCAGGTAATGCGTATTGCGGTGGAATATTCCCTAAGGCAATTTGTGTACCAATTAAGACCCCAATCACCTGCGCAATAACGGCCCCTGGTCCTAACACTGGAGATAAGAATGGCAGAGTACAGACGATAACGATTACTAGAAGTCCCCACAGAGAACCAGCGAGTGGCGTTAGTGCCTGGGCAATCCAATCACCGACACCAGTGTAGTTGATAATCCCCATTAACATACTAACGAAAGCCATGAACGGAAGAATATTTTTAATAAGGATATCCATTGTGTCACGGCCAGCCTGATAGAAAGTTCCGGTTACGTTACCGATTCCTTTCGAAAAACGCAGCAAGAGATTATCTTTTTGCTGGCTAGCTACTTCTTTTTTCAACTCTGTATAACTTTCTTTAAACTTCTCTTTATCTTTTGTATCGAATTTTGGCTCATCCGTTACTTCTTGTGCACCTGCGGATTGACTATAGCCTTCAGCAACCGCAACCTCCTTTGGTGTAACACCTGATACAAAGATATCATCCGTAATATATTTTGAAAGGGGACCTGAAGGAGAAGATGGAAGAACATCAACTGTCAAGATACGTTTCATTGGATAAACACCAATCCGAGCTGTCCCACCACAGTCAATAACCACACATACCATTTCGTCTTCTGGATAAGAGCCCTTAAATCCATCAACAGCCTCAGCACCAGTTAATTCTGCAATTCTAGCTGCAACTGGATGGATTCCGCCTCCTGTAATTGATACAACCTTATTCTTTTTGGAATTGGGTTCAATATAAAGACCCACACCCCATCCGCCTGATCCTTTTGATACGAACACTCCACGATAAGTCGTCATTTACAGTCTCCCCTTTCTACGCTAAATCCGCGCCCTCTTTTTTCGCTAGATATTTTGTAATTAATTCTGTCACGATACCACGAATTAATATAACCACCACACCGACGATAAAGTAACGAACAGCTAAGTCAGCTACTGGTAGCCCTAATTCCTGAATACCGTTTGCTATACCTAAGTATACGAATAGTTCACCTGCGTTAGCGTAAGGAAACAACCCTGTTACCGGATGAACGAAAGATACCGCTGAATCATAAAAAGCTGGTTTTTGCTTTTCAGGTAAGAAACGACCGAAAGTATAGGCCATCGGGTTGGTTAACATGAGAACTGAAAGGACTGGCATTAGTGTATATCGAAGGATTGTATATTTTGCAGCAAACTGAATGATTCTTGTTACTCTGTCTTCCCCGACGAACTTCATCATTGCATAAGTAAATGTTAATAGGACAACCAGCGTTGGAACAATTCCCGTTACTAATCCCATAAACGTTTCGCCACCAGCCTGAAACATCCCGATAAAATGTTCCCCTAACCATTTAATCCATTCCATTTGTTTGACCCCCTTTTTATACTCCCATTGAAACTTTGTTCTTAGATATAGTTAACAATGCATTTTCACTCGCTTGTAATAATGCCTTACGATAAGCAGGAAGTTTATTTTTCCCTTTTTCAGGAATCATATCATTCACATCACTAACAATTTCGCCCACATGTTTGCCCTTATAGTTATCTAACGGCTTGAACTTAGTTAGAACGGACATCCCCTTTAACATGTGACACTCATGTATGATGTAGTTGCTATCAACAACCAAAATGGCAATTGCTCCCGGCTTAAACTTTCCTCGTTCCATCCCTGAGAACATAAAATAACCGTCATCACCCTTGTAAACGCTAACAATTTTATCGATATTTTTCTTGTATTGCTTAATTTGAAAGAACGATAAAAGATACTGTACAATGAGAATCGTACAAAGTATGAAAGCAAGTTGCATAAAACCTCTCCTTTCCCCATTTCATAGATTAGAAGATTCCTAGTCCCCCTCTCTTTTAACAGCGCTTTCATTTTATTTTAATTCATGAACCAGGAACAAATGCTACAACTTATCACTTCAGAAGAATAAATTTTACATTTGTTACACGAGTTAACATTTGTTATATACTAAGAATATAAAAAGGCCTTATATTTGTCAATAATCTATTGAAAAAATTCTAATAATTCAGTGAGTTAGTTATATTAGTTTTTTGATTATATCGATTGGTAACTTCTATGTTTAAAAATAACCCCTTATTGTGATTAAAAGTAAGATGGTTGGAAATAAATACACTAAGACATTTTTTACCAAGGGGTAAATTGGATGAATAAAACTATTTTGATCTTAGATAATTACTACGAAGAGTACTTTATCCTAATAAAAAGACTGGAACAACTCAGGTTTAGAGTTCATACAAAAGACTTTCAAGAAGGACTTACGAATCTTGTTCAGATAAAACCTGATCTAATTTTTAGTAATTTTTCATTATTTCTACAGTATGAAAAAGATTTTAAACAATTAAGACTTAAACTCAATCTCCCTATAATCTTTGTTAACTCCCTTTCCAGTGAGGAAGCCATACTCCATGCCTTTGAAAAGGGGGCTACTGACTACATTACAGTTCCCTTTAGCCCAAGAGAAGTTGAAGCGAGAGTTAAAGCAATCTTTAGAAGAATTGAAATGACAAAATCAAAACTAACTCATGAAATTATTATAGGAGGCTTAGTTATAAAACCTGAACAATTTGAAATTGTTTTAAAGACAAATAAAGTTTATTTATCTAGAAGAGAGTTTCAAGTACTTATGCTGTTGATCGAAAGAAGAGTTATATCAAGAGAAGAAATGATAAGATATATTTGGGGATTTGATTATTATGGTGGTTTTAGAATCGTTGATATAAACATTAGTAATCTAAGGAAAAAAATTGAGAAAGATCCAAAAAAACCTCAATACATCACAACCATAAAAGGGTATGGATACCGTTTTAATGACTGTGTAATGTAAGTTCGATAGATAACAATCCAAATTAAGCCTCACACACATTTGTGAGAGGCTTAAAAAAACTGTATTTTCCATTTTTTCATTGACCTTTAGAGAACCAACTTCTGGCTTTTGTGTTATTGCCTTGTAATTGCAACCACTGATGGTCTTGGAATATCACCAAAAATCCACGTCCTGGTGTTTTTAACATATTTAGTCACTAAAAAGGCGAGTCCTTTCCCCCTCTTAAATAACTCTTAATTATTAAAACTTTCATTAGCTAAAGTCAATTCTCTCAATCTCAGAACGTCTGTGACAAGCTGAGGTTGACGGTTATATAGTTCCTTTGCTTTAAAAGCATGTACCTCATTAAATACTGTTTTCATTTGGTCGTATACCCATTGCTCTGTTCTATGTATTGGGGACCAACAGAGAATGTCCATTTTATTTAACTCATCTGTTACCATATGAATTCTCTCGTAACTTATGGATTCCATTTTTCGAAACCCATTTTTCTCATAAAATCGTACTCTTTTTTTGGAGTCAGGGTCTATTTGAGTTACAGGTTCAACCTCTAGAATAATAGCCTTTCCTTTATGTTTTAGCTCTTCAAGGATCTTGCTACCTTTTCCATTTCCACGTTTATTCTGAGTCACCAGAATATAATCTATGAAAATATATTCATTTTTTTCAAGATAAACTAGTACATGGCTTGGGCTTTCTTCTACTTGATAGATACCTCGCTTTTCGTGAAAAAGTATTTCAAAATGCTTTTTTGATTTCATTTCTTTTTCTGGAAAATAATCAGTCAATCTACTATACCATTCACTCATTGCCATACCCCTTTGCCCGAAATTTTGTATTAAAAACTGTCTCTGATTCCTCCCCTATTTTAGTTAATCAATGTAAATTTTTTAATTAGTTACTTTTAATTGTTTGTACTATTTGTGTAAATCCGAATTTTCAAATTATTTTTTTGCTAAAATGATACCGTTGTGATCTTGTCCATAATCAAAATAGGGAGAGTTATGCAGATGAAAGAGAACAAGGGTAGAGTAACAGCATTACTAGGATGGAGCCTTCACGCCATCGAAGCAATTGACAAAATGAATCGGCCATTTGTGGTGGTCGGTCCACCTGAATTTCAAAGCTTTGCTGATAGTCATGGTATCCAATTAGTACCATGGGTATTCGACCAGCTAGAAGAACGGTCGGATGAACTATATGAGATTTTAAAAGGTCTCCATACAAAAGTAGCTGTACCTATTTATGAGGAAACGGTTGAATGGGCAGGTGCCTTGAATGCAAAGTTCAGAAATAACCCGCGTATTTTCCATAAGTCCCTACTATTGAGAGATAAAGGATTGATGAAGCGAAAAGCACAAATGGCTGGAATCCGTGTAGGAGTATTTGCGGAAGCAGAAAACAAACATGACATCTACCGATTCATCGATAGAGTAAACGAAGCATTAATTAAACTCGATGGTGATCCTAACGACCCTATTCATGTAAAACCATTTAATAAAGCGGGAACAGTTGGGCATCGAATGATCCGGGACCGTAAAGAGATTGAAGAAATTTGTGATTCAGAATTCCCCCTTCTTATGGAAAGCCATCTCGATGGTCAGGAATTCTCGTGTGAGGCCTTTATCCATAACGGCAAGGTTAGATTCTTAAATATTACAGAATATGTCAAGCTTGGTCACTCCAACTTTGTACCGGCTTCCCCATCACTTGAAGAATGGCGGCCACAGATAAAAGAACAAATTGAAAAACTTGTTGAAGCTTTTGAAGTCGACTATGGTCTCATTCATCCTGAATATTTCATTGCACCAGATGGAACCTTAAATTTCGGTGAAGTGGCAGCACGTGTTCCCGGAGGTCATATTTTTGAATTGATTGAAAAGGCATATGGCTTCAGTGCGTTTCAAGCGCAGATTCTATGCAGTGACCCAGATACAACCGAAAAAGAACTAGAGGCCTTTTTCCCTGAGGAAGTCACTTCTTCAAAGAGTTATGCAGGCAGCTTAATGGTTTATCCAAATGTAAAACGTATTGAAAAACTCAATATTCCTGAGGAACTCAAAAACCATCCTTATTTTGAAAGGCATGATATGTTCATTCCTGTAACCTCGAAAGTGGCTGATAGAGTGGGCTTTGGAAATCATTATGGAACCATTTTCTTTTCAGGGGATGACAGTGAGGTCATGAGGACGCTCATGAAAAAATATGAAAAATATGATTTTTATCTTTAGGAGGGCCTTGCAAGGATGACGAACCTAACGAAGAGAAAAAGATTAAATAAGCTAACAACTGTCTTAAAAAACAGATTCGAATCGGCCCTTAAGAGACTTGAGGAAGCAAAGCCTTTCGCGAAAAGCATGTACCAAACAGACGTCTTTCAATTGGCGGTTGAACTAGCCCGCTCAGATGACGGTATGTCCGTCCTCTATGCAAATGCGTATCAGTTTGACCAAGCGGGTGTTTTTTATGGCGGTCCATGGGAGGACCCAGGGAAAATGCAGCCCTCCCTCGTTGGTGGTTCTCTTAAGCTTAAAGGCGTCCAATCGATTATCGAATTGTTAAGTGAGATGAGGATGCTTTCCATCGCGAAGGGCGAATACATACACGAGGCCATTTCAGCGGAAGAAGCAGAAATATTTTTAAATGAAATTCTCGCACTTAATCTGGACCTTTTATTCCCGCCGGAAACGGAAGAAAACCGAATTCACTTAGATGAGCATACGGTCCGAGCACAACATTTATTTCAATTCCTTGGTAAAGAACTGTCGTTTAAGGCAATCGCTGATAAAATCGCCCAAGAAATCGATCGTCTCACCGTTCAGCGACCTATTTTGACCGGGCGGGTTTTAAAGATGATCTCGATGTTTGAACCAATCATTGAAAGTATAAAAGAAGAACATACGGCTGAAGCTCTACGAAAGTTCTCACGTGCTGCCAATGCACCAACACCTCTTAGCAAAGAAGCGGAAAATCAACGTGAGTACAGATTAAGATTAGCAGAAGCGTATACGGATGAACTGGAAGCTGAGGCTAAGATTTTTGCCGGATCAATGAAAGATACAGGCCTTGTGTCGCCCTATCATGCGGTACTGTTACGATTCCTTAACCGAAAACATCCTGAATTCATTCCAGGTGCGCTTGATTTATCAGAAACAGGGACAGCTAGCTTTAACTCCAATAGAACTCTTATTTACGATATCATTCAGCTTTCTATTTTTCCTGAAACGCGGCAAGCCATATATGGATTAGCGAGTGTGCTTGATCGCGGGGTCCTTTCACAGGATCATGTACCACCTGCCATTCGACGCCTTTTTGAGCTCCCGATTCATTCTCAGGTGAAACAAATCCTTTCAAAGCCTGAATATGAACAAGGTGGCATTAGCATAAATGGTGTGCTTATTGCTGGAGTAATTAGTGTACTCGGTCAACCCCTCGGTGTTGGTCAGGGTCTTAATCCAACTTGCCAGTCAGCAAGAGCGATCTCTCTCTGGTCTCAGCATGGAATCGGACAGCTCTTGGAATATATTGCTCGTGCGGCACGTGATCATGACATTGACATGACCTTCGAAGGTGAGGCAATCCACTCAAGCCTACTGACAGGCGGAGTCGCAGAAGAAATTCATCAGGATTTAGATCCAGTATCCATTGTTCTTGTACCGCACCTGGATAAAATTTATAACGAAATGATGAAACGGACACTCCTTCGTGGAGAGGATGGTCACAAATGGGTCAATCCTGAATTTTACGGAGAATGGATCCCGAAAGGATTTATTAATGTCATTGATCCAATCTCTTTAAGAGTCACTAACTATTCCACCTTCATCAGACTGTTTAATGCGACCCATCATCCGGACTATAACGAGGGCTACGAGCTCATCTATCCAAATCCAGTTGGAATTTTTATAACGAATGTCCATGGTACCCTATTAGGATTGCACGCAGTCTCCATTCAAAGGATCAAGAAAGACCAGAATGGTGAATACAGAATATATTTCTACAATCCGAACAATGATAGCGGACAAAATTGGGGGCAAGGCATTGAACCAAGTGTATCAGGTTTCGGTGAATGGGAAGGTGAATCCTCCCTGCCCTTCCATCAGTTTTTATCAAGAATGTACGCATTTCATTATAACCCCTATGAACAGGGGGATATCTTCATGGTGGAAGACAGCTTAGTTGAAGAAGTAGAAACCTTGGCAAGGCACAGTTGGGGTAAAAGTTATTCGTGGGAATAAAAATAAATGGTCATCTCGGGGAGAATTGTTATGAATGTATCAATCATAGGAACGACTGGCTATGGCGGCGGTGAGCTTTTTCGTATATTACATCATCATCCTGTATTCAGGATACAATCCGTGCATACGACAAGGGAAGAAATTCTATTATATGAAGAGTTTCCACATTTATATGGAATGACAAGCTTAAGACTTACACATATCGACCCCGAAGAAATAGCTAAACATTCAGATATTGTATTTATAGCTGCTCCATCAGGAGTATCTAGTAAACTTGTTCCATCTTTCTTAAAGACAGGTGTTCAAATTATCGACTTATCTGGTGACCTACGTCTTAGAGATGCTTCTTTGTATAAGAAATGGTATAAGCACGAGCCAGTTGAAAGTGATATTTTAGAAACCTCGATATATGGGTTAAGTGAGTGGAATAAAGAAAAAATAATTGATTCTAGATTAATCGCTAATCCTGGTTGTTACCCCACAGCAACTCTATTGGGTCTTGCACCAGTAATTAAAGAAAAACTTATTGACCCGAATTTTATTATTATTGATGCAAAATCAGGTGTTTCCGGAGCTGGAAGATCTGTATCTAAAAACCTTCTATTCTCAGAGATTAATGAAAATTTCAAAATATATAAAGTAAACGAACATCAGCATATTCCTGAAATTCAACAGCAGCTGAACCTTTGGGATAAAGATATATCACCTATTACTTTTAATACACATTTGCTTCCAATCACAAGAGGAATTTTGGCAACCATCTACGTCAAACTCAAAGCATCTATGAGTATTGAACAACTTATTCATTTATATAAAGATCAGTATTCACACAATCCGTTTGTCCGGATTAGACCACAAGGATCTTTCCCTGCTGTTAAGGAAGTATCCGGCTCAAATTATTGTGATATCGGGTTACATCTTGATGAGCGAACTGGAAGGTTAACGATTGTTTCTGTCATTGATAACCTTATGAAGGGTGCAGCTGGTCAAGCCGTTCAAAATGCCAATGTAATGAATGGATTAAATGAGAAAACGGGATTAGAATTTATTCCCATGTACCCTTAAGGAGGATTTGGAATGCAGGTAAAGTTTATGGATAAAATTGTTGAAATTGAAAATGGGAATATATTATCACCACAAGGATTTCGAACAACTGGAGTTCATGCTGGCCTCCGCCATTCAAAAAAGGACTTAGGGGTCATTCTTAGTGACATTCCAGCTTCATCTGCAGCCGTTTATACCACAAACCAATTCCAAGCAGCACCTTTAAAAGTGACTCAACAAAGCATTTTGTGTGAGGGGCTTTTACAGGCGGTAGTGGTTAACAGTGCGTGTGCCAATGCATGCACGGGAGAAAGAGGATACAAGGATGCACTAGAAATGCGTTCCTTAACATCTAGGAAATTCAACGTAAAGGACAATTATGTCGCCGTCGCCTCGACTGGAGTGATCGGTGAATATTTAAATATGGATAAAATTTCATCTGGTATTGAGTTATTATCACCTGGAAATTCAGACAGTGATGCGGTTGATTTTCAAACGGCTATTTTGACCACTGATATTGTGATGAAGAGCTGTGGTTTTTCAGCTATCATCAATGACAAAATCATCACGATTGGTGGAGCAGCAAAAGGCTCAGGAATGATTCATCCAAACATGGCTACCATGCTAGGCTTCTTAACAACGGATGCAGTCATCTCTTCTGAGAATCTGTCCGTTGCATTAAGAAGTGTAACTAACCATACATTTAATCAAATTACCGTTGATGGTGACACCTCAACGAACGATATGGTACTTGTGATGGCCAATGGCTTGGCAGGTAATCGTCCTTTATCTCCTCTGCATCCGGAATGGGAGACATTTATTGAACTTTTAACAAAGGCTTGTGAAAAGTTAGCAAAGCAAATTGCAATGGATGGAGAGGGAGCTACCAAACTAGTTGAAGTTGAGGTATTAGGAGCAATTAAAGATGAGGAAGCAAGATTTATTGCAAAGCAAATTATCGGTTCAAATTTAGTAAAAACCGCCATCTTTGGTGCAGATGCTAACTGGGGACGAATCATCGGGGCGGTCGGCCAAACAAATGCTGCCATCAATCCTGATACAGTTGATATTTCTATAGGCACTATTAAAATGCTTGAAAAAAGTGTACCTTGTACATTCTCCGAGGATGAGGCACGTAATTATTTAAATCAGCCATATATTAAGATTTTAGTTGATCTCCATGTAGGTAATGGAGTAGGGAAAGCATGGGGCTGTGACCTATCTTATGAGTATGTCAAAATTAATGCCAGTTATCGTTCGTAAGGTTGGTGAAAAGATGAAATATATTGTGATCAAATGTGGTGGCAGCGTATTAGACGAGTTATCAACCTCTTTTTTTACCAGTCTATCTGAATTGAAAAAGCAAGGCTACAAACTAGTTTTTGTACATGGTGGCGGACCCGATATTAATGACATGCTTGAATTATGTAATATTACACCCCAATTTGTGAATGGACTTCGTAAAACGGATGAGCAATCCCTACTGATTGCTGAAATGATACTATCAGGGCAAACAAACAGAAAACTAGTAGCGCTGCTTCAACAACACCATTTTTCTGCCATCGGTATTAATGGAAGTGATGCATATTGCTTACAAGCCGATTACTTAAACCGTGAAGAGCTCGGTTTTGTTGGAGAAATAAAAAAGGTAAATTTAGAATACGTAGAGCTTGTCGTTAACGGAAATTACATTCCGGTTATTACACCAATAGGGATTACTCAAAACGGTGAAAAACTGAATATAAATGCTGATTATGTATCAGCAGAGATAGCTAAAGCTCTTTCTGCTGAGCAGTGCTTATTTGTTACAAATGTTGATGGAGTATTCATTAATGGCTCCCTTACTAGTAAGCTATCTAAGCAAGAGATTGACTCCTTCATTGCAAATGGTGAAATTAATGGCGGAATGATTCCGAAAGTTACCTCAGCACTAAATGCTTTGGAAAGAGGCGTTAAAAGTGTCATGATTGTTTCTGGTAAAAAGCCATTTTTTGAAAGTGGAAAATGGAACGGTACGAGAATTTATCATAAGGAGCCGATCACAAATTGAGCCACTTATTTCAAACCTATGCACGATGGGACATTGAACCTGTAACAGCCTCAGGAAGTACGATTACAGATAAGAATGGTAAAAGGTATCTTGACTTTACTTCAGGAATCGGAGTGTGTAACCTGGGACACCGCCCAAAACAGGTGCATGATGCGGTAAGAAAGCAACTTAATCAATTTTGGCATGTTTCGAACCTATTTCAGAGTGGAAACCAAGAGACTGCTGCAAAAATGCTTGCAAAAGCTGCGAGGCTAGACAGAGTTTTCTTTTCCAATAGCGGTGCAGAAGCCAACGAAGCTGCGATAAAGTTAGCACGTAAAGCAACAGGAAAATCTAAATTTATTACCTTTAAAAATTCTTTTCATGGTCGCACCTTTGCTACAATGTCAGCAACCGGGCAGGAGAAAATAAAGAATGGTTTCGGTCCTATGCTTGAAACGTTTAAACATGTTTCATACAACGATCTTGAAGCTGTAGAAATGGCAATTGACAATGATGTTGCTGCTGTTATGATTGAAACCGTCCAGGGTGAAGGTGGAATTCATGTAGGTAGTAAGGACTTCTTACAAGGTATTCAAGATCTTTGTAACCAGCATGATATACTTTTCATCATAGATGAGATACAAACGGGTATCGGCCGAACAGGACTCCCTTTTGCGTTTCAACATTTTGATTTAAATCCCGATCTTGTTACTTCGGCTAAAGGATTAGGCAGTGGATTTCCTATCGGCGCGGTTATTGGGAAAGAAAAACTCACACCATATTTTGGCCTAGGAAGTCACGGATCAACCTTCGGAGGGAATCCAATCTCGATAGCCGCCGGTATTGAAACCATGAACACCATTTTCAAAAAGGAATTTTTAGATGAGGTTTCTGATAAAAGTGAATTCCTCTTTCAGCAACTAAATAGTCTAAAACAGTATAGGGTTGTCCAAGATATAAGAGGGATAGGATTGATGGCCGGAATCGAATGTAAGATTCCAGTATCCTCACTGATACCTCAACTACAAAATATAGGACTTATTGTATTACCAGCAGGAGAACGAGTCATAAGACTATTGCCTCCACTAACCGTCTCATTTGAAGAATTAAAAATCGGAGTAAATATAATAAAAGAGATGCTAGAAAAAGCATGTATGTCCACGGGAATGCAAGAGATTGGTTAGGAATTTTTAACCAAAAAAATCAAAGGACCAACTATTTTTTTGTGGTCCTTTTTTTCACTATCTTAAAAAACTTCTTAGCAATAGTTTTTTTGAATAGGTAACTATACGATAGTTTTCCAATAACATATGGTAAAGGCAATATGCAGGAAAGGGATTGGATAAATGGGACTTTTTCTATTTACATCTGAGGATTCATTTCAAAAGGCCTTGAACCAATTAATCAAAACACCATTTTTAATAAAGAATTTATTTCAAGAGGCTTTTTTTGAAGAAGCAGCATTACTTCTGAAAGAACCTAATGGATTGGCAAAGATTTATAAATATGCCCATCTCTTTGACCAGGCAGGGGTTTTTCAGGGGAAGCCATGGGAGAATGTCCGAAAACTCAATCCTGTACTTGTTAGAGGCACTTTACATGTGGGTGGCAATATGGCAGCAGCAGAGACATTGAGTAACCTTCGAATTCTCGCTATTTCTAAAGGCCATTACATTCACCCAGACATGTCGGCATTGGAAGCAACTGAGTTTTTGACGAAGGTTTTAGCTTTGAATTTGGATTTGTTATTAATGAAAGAAACGGAAGAAAATCGTGTCACTCATTTATACAAAGACAAACAAGCATCGGAGATTTTATCGTTTATTTCGGACCACTGTTTTTCACCATTTGTTTTTCAAAGCGTGTATCAGGAAATCCATAATCTAGCTGTACAGAGACCGATTGTAACCAACAAAATCCTTAAATTAATTTCCACTGCCAAAAAGTTAGTTAGTAGTATGGATGAGAAAGATTCAAACTTGATGCGTTACGTGAATGCGGTGTATTCCCCATCTGATATCGCCTCTAGAGCAACCGTTGAAAATTATGAAAATAAACTGCATGAAAGTAATGATTTATTACTCATTCGGGAAGCACTTCAGCTAAATGCATCCGTAAGATCTACCGGACTTGTTTCACCATTCCATGCAATTTTTTTACAGTATATCAATAAAGATAAGCCCAAACTAATTACTAATTTACTTGTAGTGAACGATGCAGCTGGCAAGAACTTAAGGTTGAATCTTCCTTTTGTTTCTTCCCTAATTGAATTTGCCATCACGATCAAAACCAGAAGAAGTATATATGGTTTCATACGTCTGTTGGAGCGCGATATTTTTTCAAAAGAATTCGTTGAAGAGTTTAAACAGCTTTTAGTCGTTCCCCTACATCAACACATTAAAGACAGACTTTCAAGCGTTTATCACATGAGTGATGAAGCAGGACTTCGAGCTCTACTAGTCTCAGAAATGGTGAACGTTTTAGGGCAGCCACTTGGGATAGGTCAAGGCTTTAACCCTACTTGTCAATCAACTAGAGCTCTCTCCTATTGGTCACAGAAGGAACCTGTCCTACTTCTTAAAATGTTTAATGATTTTGTTGAAAATGGGAAAATCACTATTGATTTTGAGGGAAGTTCTCTTTCTTCTGACCTCCTTCCGCATGTGTTACTAGAGGATGAGGACAATATAGATACGATATCATTACTCTTAATTCCTCACCTCAATTCAATTTATGGAGAAATGTTAGAGACTGCCAAAGGACGTGGGCTAGATCCGCATAAATGGATCAATCCCTCTTTTCATTTGAAAGGAATTTGGACCGAATTTTCAGATGCCTTCAGTGATTTTGAATTTAAAGCGAAGTTCCATAGATATTATCACCCTTCTGTAAATATATATATTAATAAAGGGCTCCCACAGCCAGCTGGTATTACGATATACAACCATTCTGGTCAAGCGCTTGGGGCCCATGCTGTTCTTATTCAGAGAGTAGCCCCTGACCCACTTGGCTGTATGAGAGTTTATTTTTACAACCCAAATAACGACAGCCTGCAAGAATGGGGAAATTCCATTCGAACGAGTGTGTGGGGTAACGGTGAGCAGGAGGGCGAGTCGTCCCTTCCTTTTGACGATTTCCTATACTGCTTATATGCGTTCCATTTTCCAAAACAGGATTGATATCTTTATTTAGAGGTGAAACCAATGAATATTCACAAGCAATCAACTCAAACTTTTATGAACGGGAAAATTTTCACCTCTAATCCGGAACAGCCAGATGCAAACACCATGATTGTACAGAATGGGAGAATTGTTTGGATCGGTGAACAATCTAATTTAGAAATTATTGAAGGAGAATGTATAGACCTTAAAGGTCAGAGGGTACTACCTGGCATTATTGATGCCCATTTACACCCATTATGGCTTGCTACCGCAACAACCCAAATTGCTTGCACCCCACCGCTTATTCACTCAATAAGCTTTTTAATTGAACAAATTAAGAAAATAAGTCGCACCATTGAAAAAGGAAAATGGATTGAAGGCTGGGGTTATGATGAAGCAAAATTCGCTGAAGGAAGGGAGCCTTCACGCTGGGATTTAGATAAAGCTACAAGTGAGATTCCTATTTTCATCACGCGAACCTGTACCCATATTGCTGTAGTAAATAGTAAAGCGTTAGAATTAGCAGGAATCACGAAAGACACACCAGATCCTCCAGACGGAAAGATTGATCGAGATTCGAATGGTGAACCAACAGGAATATTACGTGAAAATGCGAAGGATCTGGTCCAATCATTGATTCCGTCAAAATCCCTTGAGGAAAACGCAGACTTATTAGCAGGGTTAAGTACAAAATTACTTGCACATGGTATTACTGCGATTACAGATCTTATGAGCCGAACAAAACCGATAGATTATTTTAAAATGTATGATGAAGCTAGAAAAAAAGGACTGAAACAGCGGACGGTTCTATACTATCTGTGGGAAGATTTGAAGGAAAAACCCATTATACCGTTAGAAAAAATGAATAAAGAAGATCAGATTCATATCGGCGGAATCAAATTATTCTCTGACGGAAGTATTTCTGGAAAAACAGCTTGGGTTAATCCCCCCTTTTTAGGTGAGGAAGGTAATTATGGTATTCAAATGACTACTAAGGAAGAGTTATTAGCTGCAGCACAAGCAGCCGAAAAAAATCAGATTCAATTAGTTGTTCATGCGATGGGTGAACAAGCAATCGACTTAATTATTGATACATTTTATCGAAAAAATGGATGGCTAACTACCGGCCCTTCCATTAGGATTGAGCATGCAGCTATGCCTACCCAGCGGGCGATTCAACGTGCTGCTGATGCCGGTATTGCCGTTGTTACCCAACTCATTTTTGTGTTTGCAGAAATCGAGAGCTATCATAATAACCTCGGTCCAGAGCGGACAAAGCAAACCTATCCTATTCAATCCATGCTGCAATCTGGGATACAAGTTGCTATCTCTTCTGACGCACCGGCAACTGCCTGGGCTGATCCAGTTAATCCATTTGTTGGAATCATGTCCGCTGTTACACGTCTTGCACACAATGGTTTGGATACTGGAAAATCACAAAGAATCGATTTAAGAACTGCTATTATGCTTTACACAAAAGCCGCGCAAGAAATTACACAGATACCGCATATCGGACAGCTTACTGTCGGGAATCACGCAGACTTTATTATTCTTGAAGAAGATATATTTGAAATGCGTATGGAAAAGATTCATACCGTTAAAGTGAAACAAACTTATATGGGTGGGAAATTAGTTTTTCAAGGATAATGTAGGTTTTTTCTAAAAGATTTTAAAAAACTGTAGAGGGACTTGTATTTCTTCGAGTTTGTCTACAGCCTGTACCCTTGCGACAGCAAGAAAGCATAACATACCTTGTTTGCATAAGAAACCCTTCAATCCAAGGGTTTCTTTACACTACAAGCATGACATTTTAAATCATATAGATAAAAGGTGTTTCTGTTCCATTAGAAGAGAATGTTATCTTCTTCTCTTCAAGTAATTTTTCTATTGATACATAACCTATTTCCTTTTTATATTTTGTATCCCAGCCAGCTCTATAGGCAGTGTCTCTTACTGAGCCTTTCATTGCAACAAAATATAATTCTATATTGCTTTGTTGTTTTAGTTGGTCTTTGAACTCTTCAAGGGATTTACATGCAGATGTATCCATATCATTAACACCTGAAAAATCTAATATTACCAAATTCACCTTTGACCTTTGGAATAGTAAATGTCCTATTTTCTCTTCAAGGTAAAATACATTCGCAAAATGTAGGGAAGAATCTATTCTTAAAAAAATTACATCGTCAAGTGTCTTAGCCTGAGGAAATCTTTTTAAATCCCGAAACGTTTTTTCCCTTTCAAGATATCCAATTTCTATAATACTTGATTTAAACATTCTACTTAATAATTGGTAGAAACTAAAAGTAGCACCAATTAAGATTCCCCATTGAATCCCTACAAGAAGGGTAGCTAGAAATGTAACTAACCAACTCCAACCATCGACGGGTTTAATTTTAATTAATTTTTTAAATTGTTTTAAATCAATTAGCTTATAAACCGCAACCATAATGATTGCAGCTAATACTGCGTTAGGTAGGTAATAAAAATAAGATGTAAAAATTAGCAGTGTAATCAGGATCAGCATTCCTGTAAAAATGGAAACCATTTGAGTAGCCCCACCACTTTGGTGGTTGACAGCACTTCTAGAAAAGCTTCCATTTATCGGTAATATTTGAAAAAAAGAACCAAAGATATTCGCTAGCCCTAAAGCTTTTAATTCCCGGTTAGGATTTATTTTATACTTTTCTTTATCAGCAATAGATTTACCTATTGCAAGAGATTCCATAAATCCAAGTAACGCGATAGTTAGTGCAGGTAGAATAATTTGTTTAACAGCTGCTAATGTAATAGTAGGAAAAAGAAGTGACGGAAAACCACTTGGAACCATTCCAACAATCTTGACCCCTTCTTTATTTAAACCAAAAGAATAAATAATAACTATAGAAAGAAGTATCAGTAATAACGCTGCCGGAACTCGTGGACTTACTTTTTTTAGTAAGACTAAAAAAGCAATGCTAGTTACCCCAATTAATAAAGTAACCCCATGTATACCGCCTATTTTATTTATCACATCGTAAATTAATAGATGAACTTGAAAATAATTCCCTAATTCAATACCTAACAAATGCTTTAATTGACTCAATGCAATGATAATGGCAGCTGCTGACGTGTAACCTCCTAGTACAGAGGGGGAAATAAATCTAACAATAAAGCCTAATTTTAAAACACCAAATAAAAATTGAAAAATACCTACCATTAATGCTAATAAAATAACTAATGTAACATATTCAGTTGTTCCTGGTTGCCCAACCGCAGAGATACCAGAAAACACTAATAACGATGTGATGGCGGTTGGGCCAACTGAAAGATGTCGGGAAGAGGCAAAAAGCGCATATATGAGTAATGGAAGTGTCGAGGCATATAGCCCCATAACAGGTGGGAGACCTGCCAGCATGGCATAGGCCATTCCTTGAGGAACAAGCATGACAAAAAGTGTAAACCCAGCCAAAAGGTCGTTCATCATTAAATTACGATTGTAAGGTTCCTGCAAATTTATTGGGTTAAATTTTTTAAATACCATTTCCACCTTTCCTTCTTTTATCATTTTTTCAAAAACAAAAAAATTAAAGAAAAGAATTCCCTTCCAATGGAGAGTTGTTTATTTATATTTCAATCTTATACATACACTTGATTTAATACTAAATCAGTTCTCTATATGACTCAATAGCTTTTATATACCAGCCAACGTTCTACTTCTTCGAACATCATTCAAAAGAATAAATTAACTTTTATTGTTCAACAAATTCCCTCTGGTACATAGAGGTCAGGATTTCGAGTGTACTACCACCAAATACGAAAAGAAAACCCTTGCGAAATAACAAGCAAGGGTTTTTCCTATTTTCTTCTGAGTTGTATTTTAGCCAAATTTAATTTGGTAGTTGTTATTCAACAACATAATATTCAGTAGTTCCATCAAGTTCAGGAATCTGCTTATTTGTTATGAGCAAACAATCTTGAATATCAAACGCCTTACATAATGTGTTTTTATTAAACTTTGAACTGTCCGCTAGTACATAGCATTTATTTGAGTTCATTTTGACAATACTTTTCTTACTAGCTTCTCGAAAGTCTGGAGTATTTACCCCCACATTTAAACCAAAACCACTAGCACCAAGAAAAGATTTATCAAAGTTTAAATTTCTTAAAGAAGAGTCTGTTAGAGGTCCTGAAATAGAATCCAAATTTCTATTAACCTCTCCTCCTACAATTGTAATGTTTTCTATATGAGTTCCATTTATCTCACTCAACACCTGGATATTGGAAGTAACTACTCTAATCCCTTTTGATACAATGTATTTTACAATCGCTGAGCATGTTGTTCCTGAATCAATGTATATCACATCATCGTCTTCTACTAAAGAAGCAGCAAATTTTGCAATTCTTTCTTTACTTTCTTTATTTAGTAATTTCTTTGTGCCTACAGGAATTTCATGAGAATCCAGCTTTAATTTAACTGCTCCACCTCGTAAAAGGACAATAAAATTTTCATCCTCCAGAATTTTCAAATCCCTACGAATGGTAGATTCAGAGACCCCATCAAAAATTTTCAACAGATCTTCAATATAAAGGATTTGTTTATTTTCTAATTCATCCATTATTTTTTCTCTTCTGACATAAGGGATCATGATTTAATACCTCGATACATATTTAGTAAATTTCGTTAAGTTTCATAGTTGAACAAAAGATTGACCTTCATAATTTATCACACATATTCGTTTAACTCTAATAGTGTTGGCATTGCATCTTGAGCGCCAATTTTGGTAACCGTTCTTGAACTAACTATTGAAGCCAATTCTCCTATTTTTTCAATTTGCCACTCATTCGTAAGTCCGTAAGCTAATGCCCCAGTATAAGAATCTCCTGCTCCTGTTGTTTCGACTACATCTACTGTTCTGCAAGGAATGTGAATGGTCTTCTTTCCATCATATAAAATACTGCCTTTTTCACCAAGAGTTATAATTAACAGATTATTAGTATATTGATAAAGCTTTTCACAAACCTTTTCAGCCTCTCTTAACGATGAAACTCTCTCTCCAGCATAAAAACTAGCTTCCGTTTCGTTAACCACTAGACAATCCACCAGTTTTAAACAATCAACATCTATTTCACTTGCAGGAGCAGCATTTAATATCACATAGCAATTATACTCTTTCACCTTTTTAATGGTATATTCCACTACTTCTTTAGGAATTTCTAATTGCAATATAACGATTTTGCTTTTCTTAAATAAGCCTTCCGCCTGATCGATATCTTCAATCGTCAGACTGTAATTAGCACCTTTTGCTATGGTAGCAACCACACTTCCATCTGAAATTGCGTTCACAATACCAAGTCCAGTGTTTGTATCAGCCTTTGAAACATAGTCCGTATTCAAGCCATACTTTTTCATAGATGCAATTAATTCAGAGCCAAATTGATCATTGCCAACCTTACCTACCATATAACTTTCCAGTCCTAGCTTGGCACACTGTACTGCTTGATTGGCTCCTTTCCCGCCTCCACAGAAAGTTACACTATCTGCTGTAAAAGTCTCACCAATTTCCGGAAGTCGTTTTTGCTTAAGGATAATGTCATAATTGATACTACCGACTATTGTAACCGCATTCTTTTCCATGGCTATTTACCTACCTCGATAGTTTTGGTATTACTTCTACCAACCCTCATACCTTTTAGTTTCCCTTGAATTACTTCAAAATAAGCTGCTACTACAATTATAGCTCCGGTTGCAATATATTGCCAAAAACTATCTACACCTACAACAACTAATCCTACTTTTAGAGTTGATAATAAAATGGCTCCAAGTAATGTACCGATCATATTCCCTCTTCCACCAGCCAGGCTAGCTCCACCAATCGCAGCTGCCGCTATCGCATTTAATTCATAAGTTTGACCTGCTGCTGGCTCTCCTGACCCTAAGCGTGCTAACAAAACCATACCAGCTAAAGCAGCACCTGCTCCAGAAATGGCATAAGCAAGCATTTTACTTTTGTTAACATTTACTCCTGATAAGAGAGTAGCTTCTTCATTACCTCCAATTGCATATATATATGTCCCAAGTTTGGTATACTTTAAGATGATATGTCCAACAGCAGCAAATGCAAGAAGTACCAGAATTGACACAGGAAATGCTCCAAAAATATCTGAGTTAAAGATTGATCTGAAATTTTCAGGTATATCTAGAACTGGCCAGCCTCCAGTTATAACATAAGCAATCCCTCTGTATGCACTCATTGTTCCTAAAGTAGCAATGAATGGCTGAAGATTTAGCTTTGTAATTAATAGACCATTAAATACACCTAAAACAAAACCTATTCCCACTCCACAAATAATAGCTAAGACAGGATTTAAACCACTTACAAGTAAATCACCTACAACTACAATTACAATTGCAAAGATGGATCCTACAGAAAGGTCG
Organism: Bacillus coreaensis; assembly: GCF_050586445.1. Lineage (NCBI taxonomy): Bacteria > Bacillati > Bacillota > Bacilli > Caryophanales > Bacillaceae > Bacillus > Bacillus coreaensis. Next base: position 31,019 of record NZ_JBOCCY010000015.1, on the reverse strand, counting down.
ATTCCACCTGTTATGATTGCATAAGTAATACCTAAAGCTAATAATCCATTAATAACACTTTGGTCCATAATATCAAGTAAATTACTTCCACTTAAATAGACTGGCTCAATAATGGAAAATACAATAACCATAATAAAGATCGCTGCTACTAGGCTGAGTTCCCTACTATATTCCTTAGTTTTTAACATCTTTGTTTACCCCCATAGCATATTGAAGGATATCTTCCTCAGTTAGATTTTGATTTTCAAATTCTTTCACTTTTTTTCCCTCGCGCATGACAATGATCCGATCACTTAGACCTAACACTTCAGGCAACTCGGAGGAAACGACGATTATAGATTTTCCCTTTTCAAGTAATTCTTCTAGGACTCTATAAATCTCTGCTTTCGCTCCAACGTCGACTCCTTTTGTCGGCTCATCTAAAATCAAAATCTCTGCATCGGAAGAAAGCCATTTAGAAATCACTACTTTTTGCTGATTTCCTCCGCTCAAATTAGTGGTCATATAATGAGGGTTACTAGGTTTTAAGTTGATTTCATCGATATAATAATTACAGTTCTCCGTTTTCTTTCTATGATTCACGAAGCCATACTTAGAGAATTTCTCCATTTTAGTAAGACCTACATTGTTTGCATTATTAAAAAATTTGATAAATCCTTGTGTTTTTCTATTTTCTGGAATGAGTCCAATCCCCTTTTGAACACCTTGGCTAGGATTTTTTATATTCACAGGAACTCCCTTTATTTTAATAGTGCCACCTGACTTTTCCTCTGCACCAAAAATCGTTCTAACTACATCAGTCCTCTTGGAGCCAACTAAACCTGCAAAGCCTAAAATTTCACCTTTATGAAGGTGGAAATTAATATTTTCAAATACTCCATTCACACATAGGTTTTCTATTTCCAATACCTTTTCATCAGTCTTTGGAGACGGTTTGGTTCTTACCGCATAAGCTGAAACATCCCTGCCTACCATTTTTTTTATTAATTGCTCTCTTGTAACATCCTTTAATTGAAACGTATCTATATGTCTGCCATCACGAAGGACTGTCGCGCTATCACAAATCTCGAAGACTTCATCTAGTCGGTGACTAACGTATAAAATAGTTATTCCATTTTCTCTTAGGTCGTTAATAATAGAAAAAAGTGTTTGTACTTCTTGATTTGTTAGCGAAGCTGATGGCTCATCAAATGATATGAGTTTCGCGTTATGATACAATCCTTTAGCGATGGCTACCATTTGCATTTCTCCTGTACTTAGCGTACTCGCTAAATCTTCGCTTTTAAAGTTACACTTCATTTTAGTGAGGATCTTATTCGCATCATGATGAAGCTTTTTGTAGTCAATAAACATTCCTTTTCTTGGTTCATGACCTAAAGTAATATTTTGACCTACAGTTAAATCAGGAATTAGACTAACTTCTTGATGAATTTTTACAATTCCATCCTGAATGGCTTCATTAGCATTTTTATACGACACTGTTCTTCCTTGAATTTCTACCGTTCCTACATATTCATTGTTGACTCCATGAAGTGTATTCAACAATGTTGATTTTCCTGCTCCATTCTCTCCTAAAAGAGCATGTATCTCTCCTTTTTTAATATCAAAACTCACCCCATCCAGGGCCTTTACTCCAGGAAAAACTTTTGAAATATTCTGAAACCTAACAATACTCTCTGTTTGCTTTTCCATTTTGATTCCCCTTTTTCATACCTATAGTCGAACCCAATTCATTCGACTATAGGTATAAACTAGTATATTGTTACTCTGCTATTGTTGGGTCTTCCCAATTAATAATCTCTTCAGCAGGTGTATCTACATTCGTTTCATCAATTAATGCCTGTGGAGTCCAAATAACTCTAGGAACTTCCTGTCCACCCATTTGACGAATGATCATTTCAACTGCTATTTGCCCTTTATATTTTGGGAAAGAATCGATAGTGGCATCCAACTCACCTTTACGAATAGAGTCATAGGCTTCACCAATTCCATCTACTCCGACTACTAATATATCTTTTCCTGATTCATTTACCGCCTCTTGCACACCTAAAGCCATTGTGTCATTATTTGCAAAAATAGCAGCTAGATCTCCATGCTTTTTAATCCATGTTTCAGCAATATCCTTTGCCTTTGCGCGATCCCAATCCGCATTTTGTTTTTCAGCGATATCAATATTTGGAGCATTGTCCTTCATCCAATTCTCAAATCCTAACGTCCGTTGTCTAGCAGCGAAAGCTTTTGGCATTCCTACTATAATCGCAACCTTTCCTTCTCCATTTAATTTTTCTGAGATCCATTCTGCAGCTGATTCCCCGTTTAAATCTGCTTTTGGTCCGACAAAATTAGGAGCCTCCTTGATAATTCCATCATTAACGTTTATTACTGGGATATCCTTTTCGAGGGCACTTTCAACCCCAGGAACGAGATTGCTATCTGAAATCGGAGAAAGTAACAAAGCACTATACTTTTTGTTGATCATATCTTTTACAATGGCAAGCTGTCCTTCTTCATCCGCTTCACCTTGTGGGGATTTAACATCAATGGTAAGGTTCATCCCTTTATCACTAAACTTTTGAGCCCCTGTTTCCATTCCTTCTTTCAATGTTCTCCAATATTCATTTTCAAACGCTTTTGCTACAGCACCTAATTTTATATCTTCAGTTAATTTAGGTACTTCTCCTAAGCTTGATCTTACCTCTTCATAAGTTTGACCATCAGCATTATCTGGGTTAAAAGCCCCTGTTTCTTTATCGGGAGATGCACTTCCACTACTGCTATTGCTACTACATGCTGTCAATCCTAAAGAAATTGCTAAAACACCCGTTACGAATAAATTTTTCTTTGACCTTTTCATTTTTTTTGCCCCCTAGAATTTATTAGTAATCGCTTTCAATTCTTGTGAAAAAAAATTGTGTTTAGTAGGTTAGTAATTATTTATTTACTTTTATTTCAAACATTGAAAAGAACATGTTATTTACTGAGATTGCGTCATTTTTCTCAATTGTTTTTTCAATTTCTTCTAATCCAAGCTGATCTATTAAGTTACTAATAATATGAATCGCTTTTACATTTTGTCTAATTTCCGCAAGTGGTTCCTCTCTAATCGGAAATGTATCAAAATAGATAGCTCCATCATAGTTATACTTTTTCAAATAATACATGAATTCTAGTGTCTGCATTAATGATACTGTCCCAACCATTAGACCATCATCGTGAGTTCCGTATCCATCATTAATATGAACACCGAATAATTTCCCTTTATCTGCTGCAAGACTTAATCCATATGCAGGATTTTCTCGTTTCATAAGCATATGACAGTAATCGACTGTAACTCCAACATTTTCACGATTAATTTCATTTACCATTAGCAACGTTAGTCCAATACTATCAATTAATGCATATGATCTTTCTTGGTATGGTTTATATTCAATACTGATTTGTAAGTCTGGTGCATAATCAGCAAGTTTTGTTACATATTCCCTAACTTGACTCCAGGCTTTTTGATAATCAACTTGAAATGGATAGTCAAATCCGTCAAAGCCTAACCATAAAGTTAAAACTTTCCCACCTAATACTCTACAGGTATCTGCAGCCTCTTTACACAAAGTAAACGCGTCTTCAGCAATCAGCTTATTGTTGTTTCCAAATTCACCATTTATAAAATGATTTCTAAACCTTAAAGCTAATCCATTTGTACTCATGTTTAAATCTTTTAGCGTTTTATTGATTTCATCTACAGAGTAATTTGAAAAATGTTCTGGATAATTTAAATCAACACATGTAATTCCATCAATCTCTGAAACTTTTTCTAATGCTTTGATAATATCTCCATCGACCTTGGGCATAATTGAATTTATCCTCGTAGCTAATTTCATTGTGAGCCTCCAATTTTTTGTTGAATCTTCTTGTAACTGATTTCTTGAATTAAATTTAACACCATAATAAAGCGATTTCAATAACTTTTTTCATATTTTTTCATCTTTTTTAACTTTATTTCATATTTTTTAATATTTTTTCACATTAGATATACACAGTTTTTACCTATCAACACATAGAATACATATAATTCCCCTCTGCTTTTACCAGAAAAAACAACTAAAAAGAGGTCTTAGCTTAAACAGCCAAGACCTCTTACGACATGCCTTTCATTAGTAGTAAGGAAAAAATATTAAGCTCCAACAGAGGATAATTATTTGATGAAATGAACAGGATAAGGGGAGAAAATACCATTTATCAAAAGAGTCTATGGCCTCCATCATATTGAAAGATCAACAATAGCATAAAAAAGGAGAGACTAGGTTGGTTCTTATCTTTTTCATTTTAGTCGCAATCTCTCTTTTCATTTTAATTATAAAAAGCGGTGTGCATCCTGTTGAAATTGCACTATGTTGGATGATTAATGCAATGATCAATGAATTATTTATCCTAGTAACCGTTGCTAACCTAAAAGTAATTAATATATCAGAAGAGCTTACATCTGCCTTAACAATTATAGTAGGGATGACATTTTTAATTCCCATGTTAACTCTTTTCTCCGTAATATATTTTCTAAAGATTCGATCCATTTTAGGGAAAACAGTTATTTTTATTCTTTCGCTTTTTGCTCACAGTACTATTCCCTATGTATTTGAAAGGTTCAGATTAGTAAATATCAGCCATCTGTCATTGAGTTTTACATATAGTTACTGGGGAGTTGCTTTGATTGTAAATATAATCTTACTCATGGGATATAGAAAAGTATTAACGAGAGCAGGAGTAATGTATGAAAGTTTTAACTCTTCCAAAAAACTTTGATGAGAATGAGATCTTCGTATTATTAATTATGGGCGGATTAATTCTTATTTTTATCTACTTACCAAATCGCTTTCCCCTACATTTACTCATTCTTTTATTATTAATAAATTCTTGCATCGGACGTACTGTAGATACTAGTATCGCTATTGAACCTTTCGATATCTATAACAGTTTTGATGACAATACACATGAGTTGTTTGATGAGATTACATATACAATTGTTTATTCCCTATACGGTTACTTATTCTATTATTTTTATGATAAATTTCACAAGATTCCCTCTTGGGTAGTTGTAATTCTCTGGGCCTTATTTAGCACAGTATCCGAACAGATTTCGACCTTTTTTAATGTGTTTCAGTATAATCATTGGAATTTACTTTTCTCATTCCTAGTTTATCTTTTTGTATTTATCCTCCATGTTCTGTTTTTTTATTGGACAACGAAACAATTGAAATATACATCTGAACGAGTTAACACTTAGTTTAAAAACAAAAAGAAACATCCCTTTTATGGAATGCCTCTGCTAGTTCATTACCTCGATTTAACTAATGGCTTTGCTAATAAATTAAAATACCAAGGAAAAAAGAATTTAAAAATGATAAAGTATACCGGTATTCCATACCATGTGTTCCAACCGTTATTTTTCATGTATCCAAACTGAACTAATCCAAACTCTAAGACAAAGCATAGCAATGTAAAAGATAATACAAAAACCCATTCCTTTTGAGGCTTATAAAAATTAACATAGATGGTCGCTATGCTCGCAGGGACAATGCCAATTAATAACGCATCACTTAGCTCAATGGATATTTTTTTAGCTAGATCAAATAAGTTAAATGTGGACATTGATATCGTATCAAAAGTCCAGGTCAAACCTGCTGAAAAAACAAATGTAATAAAAATGCCTACCCATGTTAAATTTTTTTTAGGCATGATTAATACAAATATTATCGATATGATCACTAAGGTCCAGACATACCATTCACCTTCATATTTCATAAACTCCATTTAAACCACCTTATCAGTAGTATTCTAAACAAAATAATCTTATGAAAGTCTTCTTAGTTTATCTTAACTTATTTAATAGGAAAATATACCAAGCCTATTCAACGAAAAAGCTTGTAGGTATTTAACTACCTGCAAGCCTTAGCCTATAAGTTTATACAGTTCCTGGTAATCTTCTTCCTCAGTAAATTCATACCCTCTAATCTCACTTAATTCAACAGGACGAATCGAAGTGTTATTTTGTATTTGTTTTTTTCGGTATTGGTGAGGTGTTGTGTGAAACGTGTCTTTAAAAAGTTTATGAAAGGAATTTAAATTTGGAAAGCCACATTCTAACGCGATTTGAATGATGGGTTGATCGGTTTCTAGCAAAAATCGAACCGCATGTTCTAATCGTATCCCATTTATATATTTAATAAATGACTGTCCCATATGATGTTGGAAATACCTTGATAGATAGGGAGCCGTAAGTTCTTCTGTATCAGCCAACTCTTGAAGTGTTATAGGATTCATATAGTGCTGCTGTATGTAATTGGTTAACCGGTTCATCCGTTCAATATCTTTTTCTGTGTTGATTATGATATTCTTCTTTTCCACCTTAAAATGGGTAACCAGTTGATACACCACATCTAATAATAGAGAGTGCACCTTAATTTCATAATTGTCTTCTTTCCTTTTTACAGCTAACATTAGTTCAGCAATCAGAGACCTAATTTTGTTATAGGATTGCTGGTCAATACTCTGAAAGGACTGACATTGGAAGGATTCGTTTTCGATATTACTGTAAAATCTTTTAATAAATCTTATTGGAATTTGAATAAGTAATAGTTTATTCTCTTGATCTGATTCAACACCATGTACTTCATTACTGTTAATGAGCAAAAGGTCATTTTCCTCAAGCACATACTCTTCTCTTCCCACATACACATGTATTTTCCCTTTTAACACTAATAATAATTCAATTCTGTCATGCCAATGCATGGCCACATACTTTACACTCGTCATTAATGCGAAAACAGGAACCTCTTCTTTAATTACAGCGCTTTCATATGGATATTTCATAAAAGGCAAGGCCTCCTACTTTTCTTGATATATACTTATATACTCATTTTTTTGTAGAAATCCTTTTTTTAATACTATAAAAAAAACTTAGTTTTTCGAATATACAAAGTTATTTAACATCGGTTATACTATATTTGTAAGCGATTAAATAATGTATGGGGGAACTATTATGGGGAAAAGTTTAAAATTTAACGAGCCTATAGTTACGCATATTTTTACAGCAGATCCTTCTGCACATGTCTTTGAAGGAAAGCTTTATATTTATCCTTCTCATGATTTGGATCATGATGGGCCTTCAAACGATAACGGTGATCAATATGCGATGGAAGATTACCATGTGTTATCCATGGATGATGTAAACGAACCATGTATAGACCATGGGGAAGCGCTTCACTTGAGAGATATTCCTTGGGCAAGTAAACAGCTTTGGGCACCAGATGCTGCATACAAGAACAGCACGTATTATTTATATTTTCCGGCTAGAGATAAAGAGGGTATTTTTAGAATTGGTGTTGCCAAAAGCACCACCCCTTCAGGACCATTTACACCAGAGGAAAATTACATACCTGGTAGCTTCAGCATTGATCCAGCCGTATTCGTCGATGAGGATGAGAAAGCATACGTTTATTTTGGGGGCCTTTGGGGAGGTCAGTTGGAAAAATGGCTGTCAGGAACATTTAATCCCGATGGTGAAGGTCCATCGCATACAGAACCAGCTTTAGGGCCAAGAGTCGCAGAGTTAAGTGACGATATGCTAACTTTCAAAAGTGAGCCTCGAGAAATATCAATAGTTGATGAAAATGGAAATCCCATTCTTGCTGGTGATGAAAAACGAAGATATTTTGAAGGTCCATGGGTTCATAAATACAATGATCTTTACTATCTATCATATTCTACAGGTACCACTCACAAGATTGTGTATGCGGTAAGCAAAAACCCACATGGTCCCTTTGAATTTAAAGGTACAATACTTACTCCCGTCATCGGCTGGACCACCCATCATTCAATTGTCCAGTTTAAAAATAAATGGTACCTTTTCTATCATGATTGCTCCTTATCAGATGGGGTAGATCATAAACGATCAGTCAAATACACTGAATTAACCTATAATGAAGACGGAACGATTGTAACAATAGACCCTTATGAAGAAAAATAACAAAGAACAGCTGGCTTTTACTGATAAGGTCAGCTGTATTTTTATTTTGGAGTCATAAAAGATTAACATAGTAATTTTTCACTATTACTCTATAACCATTTTTCGAAATTCACAAAATACTTAGTTTATTTACTATACAAACTAAGTATGGGGAAGGTATAATAAACTCAAGACAGATGACATGTTACATAACTTTCATAAAAACGAAAGCCCTTTCTCTCTCTGTCTAAAACTTTCGTAAAGGAGGTTCAGTTATCCATATATAAGAACTACCTTTCTAAATTTTATTATAAAAGGAGAATCTCAGATGCTTAAAGTATTACGTAAACCTCTCATTACAGGATTAGCTTTATCCTTATTATTACCTGTTGGTTTGAACCCTGCCGCTGCACAAACGACAAATGAACAGTCTACTAGTGCTTTATCAGTACCATCTATCGCTGAAAGATACAAGAATTCCTTCACTATTGGGGCAGCAGTGGAGCCTTATCAATTACAGGGCACAGATGCAGAAGTATTAAAACGCCATTATAATAGTATTGTTGCTGAAAATGTTATGAAACCAATTAATATTCAACCTGAGGAAGGTAAATTTAACTTTACCGAAGCTGATAAAATTGTTAAGTTTGCAAAAGAAAATGGCATGGACATCCGTTTTCATAACCTTGTTTGGCATAGCCAGGTGCCTGAGTGGTTCTTCCTAGACGAAGAAGGAAACAATATGGTTGATGAGCAAGATCCAAAACAGCGTGAGAAAAATAAAAAACTTCTGTTAAAACGTTTAGAAACCCATATTAAAACGATTGTAAAACGTTATAAAAACGACGTGAAATCTTGGGATGTTGTGAATGAGGTGATTGATGATTCTCCACAAAATGAAAGAGGGCTGCGTGAATCTGCTTGGTACAAGATTACGGGGGATGAATATATTAAAGTAGCTTTTGAAACAGCCAATAGATATGCAGCAAAAGATGCAAAGCTATACATTAATGATTACAATACAGAAGTTACACCAAAGAGAACGCACTTATATAATCTCGTAAAAGATATGCTTGAACAAGGAGTTCCAATTGATGGTGTAGGACATCAAGCTCACATTCAAATTGGTTGGCCTTCTAACCAGGAAATTGAAGATTCCATTAATATGTTTGCTGACCTTGGGTTAGACAATCAAATAACAGAGCTAGATGTTAGCCTATATGGTTGGCCACCTAGACCAGCTTTTCCAACGTATGCTGATATCCCAACTGATAGACTGGTAGCTCAAGCAGACCGGTACAATGCTATTTTTGAAATATATGAACGTCTAGGAGACAAAATCAGTAACGTTACTTTCTGGGGAATCGCTGATAATCATACTTGGTTAGATGATCGAGCCATGCAATATAACGATGGTGTAGGAAAAGATGCACCATTCGTGTTTGATCCGGAATATAACGTAAAACCAGCTTATTGGTCGATTATGGACTAACCTTGCTATTCAAACGGTATTTCACACTTAAATTAACAGGCAATTTGATAAGCAAAAATGCTTGGAACAAAGTGATAGGCTCCCCTTAAGGTAGACACATTAAAAATAAACGGAAAAATTCCGCTTATCTCGGGAAATACCAACATTTCCCGTAAAATAAGCGGAGTTTTTCCGCTAATATGATCTTAATCTATCAATTTGGTTATATATTGATAAGTTAATCGGAATATATCCGCTTATATCTGCTTCTTGAGCCCATACTATACACATTAACCGGAATTTCTCCGCCTATGAATTCCTATCTCTACCTCGAGTACAAAAACTAAATTAGCAAACAAATTAGCAGTCCAATTCGCAACTGAATTGGACTGCATCTTTTTTATGTTTTTTACCTTTATCCTTTGACAGATCCTGCTGCAATGCCTTCAACGATTCGGTCACTCAGAAGGAAGTATGCGATTAATACGGGGATAATACTGATCATTAAGGTTGCACCTATAGCTCCCCAATCCGTTAAGTACTGCCCAACAAAGTTATTTACACCTACCGTAATTGTTTTCCACTTGTCCGAACTCAAGAAAGTATTTACAAATACAAATTCATTCCAGTTATAAATCATGTTAATGATGACAGTTGTTGAAAGTACGGGAACGGTCATCGGCAATGTTATTTGAAAGAATATCCTATGAACGGAACAACCATCCATAACTGCTGCTTCTTCAATCTCCCTTGGAATGGTCCTGTAAAATCCAGTTAAAATCATAATCGTGATAGGTAAGTTAAACGCAACGTAAGACAAAATAATAGAAATGGGATTATCTATTAAATTGACTGATTTAAAAATATTAAATAGTGGAATTAATGTTGAATGAAGTGGAATCATATACCCTGCCATAAACAATCCAAGAACTAATCCACTTAGTTTCCAATACATTCTTGTAATAGCAAATGTTACGAAACTAGCAAGAATAACGGTTAGTAACACCGCTACAAGGGTGTATAAGACACTATTAAAAAAGTAAACATCAATATGCCCTGCTGTCCATGCCTTTACGTAATTTCCCCATTGAGGATTTTGTGGAAAGGCGAACGGGGACATACCGAATACCTCTTGATTCGTTTTCAGTGAAAAAAGGAATAACCACACCAGCGGGTACACTTGGACAATGGCAATTACACCTAGGATAAAATAAAGGATTCCGTATCCTATTCTTGTTCCGAGTGTTTTACTAGTTTTATACGGTGCCGCTAGAGTCGTACTTGGTTCTGTTTCATACGCAATTTTACTCATCGGTTTCACTCCCCCTTCTTAAAATTGCACATCTTCTTTAGAAGATAATAGTTTTTGAATGAGCCAAGTCATAATGAGGCAGATGACCAATAAACCGAATCCTATCGCACTTCCGTATCCAAAGTTGTATTTACTAAATGCCTCTGTATACATATAAGAAGCCATTACTTCACTCGCACCGTTTGGTCCTCCACCTGTTAATACAAAAATTAAATCAAAATACTTTAAAGAACCAACAATTGCTAGAATGACCATAACTTTTATTACACCAATGATTAGAGGAATCTTTATTTTATAAGCTATTTGAATAGGGTTTGCACCATCTATTTTTGCCGCTTCAATCAATTCCTCTGGAACGTTTTTTAACGCTGCATAGAAAATGATGATATAAAAGCCCGCATACTGCCAAACAATAGGAATGAATAGAGCATATAATACGATGTTAGCATCAGCTAGCCAAAGTGGTGGGTTTTCAACACCCAACATCACTAACAACCGGTTGATCATTCCATTAGTAGGATCAAATATCTTAGCCCAAAGTTGTCCGATGGCAACGGATGATAACAACATAGGAATTAAGTATATCTTTCTTAAAAAATTGGCTCCTTTTATTTTACTAGCTAATATAAGCGATAAAATAAGATAGCCAACCAAGCTTACTGTTGAGAAGATACCAAGCAAAAGAGAATGCCACGTACTTTGCCAAAATTTTTTGTCTTGGACTAACTCGATATAGTTTTCTAATCCGATAAACTTCATCTTCCCGATTCCATTCCAGTCCATTAAACCATAATAGCCAGTTAGTACGATTGGGATATAAATTAGGAGCAGAATTAATATTAATGCAGGAAGGACATAAAGAGTGATTACGAATTTGTTTGACATGACACTTTTCATTTTCTGTACTCCCTTCTACTTTGAAAAGCGTTCCTATAAAATGATAGAGGGCATATTCTCTATATGCCCTCTACTCCTTTAAAGATAAATTACACCATTTTATTCTTGTTCTTGGGCAAGTTCGTCCGCATGTTGTTTTACAAAATCCTTCGGTGTCACTTGTTTTCCAAAAAGGGCCGTTACTAAATCATGGTGTAATTCGGATACAGCTGGGCTGGATTGAGTATCAAAATAAGTAGTAACGTTGGATGCTTCACTCAAATCTTTTAAAATTTCAATGTACATTGGAGCAAGGTCCAAATTAGCTGTGTCTACTTTAGTAGCAGGAATAACACCAGCATCTGTTACTGATTTTTCTCCCCATCTTTTTACAAGGAATGCTGAGAAGTCTTTTGCTTCGTTCTGAACTTTAGAATCCTTTGCTACGAATAATCCTACACCAGGTCCACCAACATAACTGTTGATATCTGTACCTTTACCGCCTTCATATGTTGGGAACTTGAAATAGCCAATCTTGTCTTTAAATTCCTGTGCTACATCAGGACTTGTAGTATAGTTTGGTAACTCCCAAGTAGCGGTTAGAAACATAGCTGCTTGTTCATTCATAAAGTAACCTTTTGCATCATCATTTGATAACGCACTAGATCCTTTAACAAAGCCACCCATATCCACAAGGTTTTGCACTTCTTCCGCTGCTTTCACAATTGCTGGGTCGTCCATCTTTGCTTTTCCATGAATCACATCTGTTAAGATAGTAGAACCACCAATACGATCTGCTAGATACATAAACCAGAAAGAAGCAGGCCATCCATCTTTAGCACCTACAGTAGCCGGAACGACTCCATTATCTGCTAATGTTTTAACAACGTTTTTATACTCTTCAAATGTTTGTGGCACTTCAAGGTTGTATTTTTCAAAAATTTCTTTGTTATAAAAAACATAAGAAATGTTTAATTCCAATGGAAGACCATACGTTTTTCCATCTACTGCATAGGATTCTTTAACCCCAGGAATAAAAGCATCTTTTAGATTCGCATCAACAATATCATCTAAAGGAGCTAGCATATCTCCTTCAACATATGGCTTAATGAATCCGTCTGACCATGTCATGCCAATATCCGGTAACTCATTAGAAGAGGCAAGGACTTTAAGTTTTTCTCTGTACTGGTCAGGATTTAATATTTCTGTTTCCACTTTTATATCTGTGTGTTCTTTTTCATATTCTTCAATGATGTCTTTTACGATTGAAAACTGTGCATTGGAGCTACCTTCTGGCCATAAATGCATAAACTTGATTACTTTTTTACCATCGGCACTGCTTTCTTCCGTGGAACTAGAAGACGAACAACCTACTAATGCTAGAGAGACAAGCATGATTAAAGACATTAGTACTGAAACCGTTTTCTTTTTTAACAATGAAATTCCCCCTATGACCTTTTACTAGTTTTCCTTACACTTATAATTTAACATTCAGATCATTCTGAAAATAGGTCACAACGATTAGGAAAAATACTACTATTTTTAGAAAACCCTTTCATTGTTGTTTTTTCGATAGGCACTCGGTGTCATACCCTCTAATTCTTTGAATATCTTAATAAAGTATTTTGCTGTTTTGTATCCTGACTCTTCAGCAATTTCATTAATCGGGAGACTCGTGGAGATTAATAATTCCTTGGAACGTTGAATTCTTCTTCTAGTCACATATTCACTGAAGGTAAGCTTCATATGTTCTTTAAACAGTACACTCAGATAACTAGGATTTAAGTGAACATGTTCAGCCACTTCTTTTTGGGTTAACTCATTCTTTAAATGATTGTTAATATAATCTACAGCTTCTCTAATTGGTACTCGGTCTGTTGGGTGTTGGCTATTAGCAAGAACAAGCTTATTATCGACCACTTTTTCAATCATTCCAGCTCTCTCCTGCTTTTCAACCGCTTGAAGAGCCTCTTCCACAGCTTCAACTAATATCTTTTTGCTAATAGGTTTAAGTAAATAATTAATAACGCCAAAACGAAGCGCTTCCTGGGCGTATTGGAATTCTGAGTAAGCGGAAATAACAATGATCACAGGGAAGATATTTTGTTCTTTTACGCTTCTCAATAATTGTAAGCCTGTTATTTCCGGCATATTAATGTCTGTAATGAGGATATGAACTTTTTGATTTTGCATGAAATCAATCGCCTCTTCCCCGTTAGAGGCGATGAATATTTGATGTTCCCCATTGGCCCATGAGTCCAAAGTTTTCTTTAGCCCTTGACGTGTTCTTGGCTCATCATCTACAACCAAAATGGTTTTCACATTCAACATTGTTCTTCCTCCCCGTTAACAGGTATCACAAAAGAAACCTTTGTCCCCATATTTACTTCACTAACAATCGAAAGGCCCTTTCTTAATCGATCCTGATAGTACAGTTCTAATCGTTTATGTACATTAGAAATGGCCATACCATTCCCTTTTTTAGAGTTTATACCTCCAGATTTCATGGCCTGTTCAATAGATTCCAATTTTTCTTGTGTAATCCCGGGACCATCATCTTCTACAAGAACTTGCAAACATTGGGTGTCTGTCGTAGGTTGAATAGATACCGAAATCGTGCATGGATTCAGCTTATTTCCAGCTCCATGCAAAACGGCATTTTCCACTAACGGTTGTATTAACAGTTTTGGAATTTTTACCTTTTCATACTTTGTAGGAAGAGTAAGATTCCATTGAAGGTGATCACCAAACCGCATTTTGATAATCTCCATATAGTTTTCGATATGGTGAATTTCTTCTTTGATCGTTACCCAATCATCATCCGATTGTTTCGTAATCGTATATCGGAAGAGTTCAGACATGGCAACGACAAACTCGGCTAAATCTTCCTCATCCTTATCCTCAAGGGACCATCTTAGCGCGTCTAACGTATTAAAAAGAAAGTGAGGATTAATTTGTGCTTGAAGTGCTTTTAACTCACTTCTACTTCGAGTAATTTCCTTCTGGTAGACCATATTGATTAAATGATTCGTTTCTTTTACTAGTTGATTATAGGTACTGTTCAGTTCATTGATTTCATTGATTGTCGTTATACTTGGATTCATAGTTAAAGACCCTGCACTCGCCTGCTGCATCGTTTCTGTCAGTTTAATAATAGGCTTCGTAATATAAGTGGATAGAAATAGTGAGCTGATGAAAAAAATAATAAAACCAATGATCCCTGAAAGGATAATTCCCGTTCGCAATACACTTATCCCTTCTGTAAGAGCCTTAATTGGCGTTAGAATGATAAGGGTCCAATCGGTTTCATTCGAAGTTTGTTTTGTTACCATATACTCCTCGTTATCTAATAGGATGGTTGGATCTTCATTTTTTAAGATTGGTACTAGTGACTGATCATAATTTGAAAGAATAGGCTTTATATCTTTATCAATTAAAATTGAATATTGATTGGACTCATCCTGGTTTGGAAACTGAAGATAACTTCTATAAATACTAATAAGGAGGTAGCCACCGTTTGCATAATCTCGCCCCATTAAGTTCACTCGTCTAAGAGCTAGAATATTGTCTGAGTTACTTGGATCATCTCCTATCCAGACGAGTCGACCGTTTGCCCGGTTCGCACGATGAATCCACTTTTCATCTATTCTAGTCATTAAACTTTTATCATCCAAAGGTAATAATCGTTTCCTATTACTTGTGTAAAGCTCAAATGAAAAAATCCCTTCTGAATTCGCTTGAATAATATTAACAATTCCTTCTAGTTGTTGCCTTTCTGAAAAACCTACTTCTTGTCCCTCGTAGGCGTTCGTTAATACTCTTTGAACATTTCCATTAGTCATCACTAGTTTAGAAGCCGTACTAATTTGTTTATATAGAGATTCCAATCTACCATTTGCTTCCGCAGCCATCTGATGAATTTGTTTATTCGCGTTATTTTTTAACATAGTGGAAACTTGATTATAGGTTAATGCGCCGACAATCAGTAAAACAATAGCGATAACAACGAGAAAAACCACTAGTATTTGATTTCGCAACGTGTTCCATTTATGTAATTTAGAGAACATATTTATTTCGCCCTTCTAAACGTAGATAGTTTTTTTTTACTATAACTCATAACTTTGAAACCGTTAACATTTATTTCGAAGGTAATAGATGAGAAACAAAAGGAAGCACAAACCTATTGGGTGGGTGCCTCCTCCTCCTTGCAACTTTTTAACGCTCAATCCCAAACGTATAGATGGTTGTAGATGAGTACTTTTGATCTTTATCCAGTACGACTGTTGGAAATTTAGGATGGTGTATCGCATCAGGTAACCCCTGTGTCTCCAAGCAAATGCCTAAATATTTCTTAGCAGGTATACCCCGAAATTGGCCTTCAGCCGATATAGAATTACCAGAGTACAACACCAATCCAACTTCATCTGTTTCCATGGTTAAAATCCGTCCACTGATAGGGTCCTTTAGCTCAATCTCCGTATCATGGTTTGTGTTTAATATAAAGGGGTGGTCATAGCCATTTCCTACTATTATATTTTGGTGGTGAGCTGAGGTGATTCCGGTCTCAATTACCCTACCCTCTCTAAAATCAAAAGGGGTATGACTAACTTCTAAAAATTTTCCTGTCGGGATAAACTCATCGTTAAGTTCTAAAAACCGATCACTTTTTATTTTTAAGGAATGCTGTTGGATATCCCGCTTTAGGTTCCCACTCAGGTTAAAATAAGAATGATTGGTTACCGTGAGCAATGTTTTCTTATCAGAATGGGCTTCATAGTGGATGTTTAATTGGTTTTGATTATCTAAGGTATACGTTACTTGTATGTGTAAATTTCCCGGATAACCTTCTTCACCGTCCGGACTGAAGTAGGAGAAACGTACTCCTTCCTCCAACCTCTCCGCGTCCCAAACGACTTTATTTAAACCCTTGAACCCACCATGCAAATGATTCTCTTCGTTATTTTTTGGAAGAGTGTACGTATTCCCGTCCAGTATGAACGAACCACCTCTAATCCTCCCACCTACTCGGCCTACCACCGCACCAAGGAAGTAGGAATCATGGATATAATCGTCTAGTGTATCATGTCCAATGACAACCTCTTCTAAGGTACCGTTTTTATCAGGTGCTAGGATACTTGTAATAATGCAGCCATAATTTATGGCAGTAACTTTCATTCCTTGATCATTTTCCATAGTAAAAGAGTATACGGTCTTTTGATCAACTTCCCCAAAAATAGTTTGAGTGACTTCCAAGATTCTTCCTCCTCTGCAAAGTTACGAACGGTTCCAATCAAAGCCAACTTTCTTAAGGAATGTGCGTGCAAGAACCATATGTCCAGCAGCTGTAGGGTGGACACGATCCCAAGCCAATGTGGCTGAATATAGATCTTTTAATACAGCATTAAAAGCAGCTTGGGTATCAATGAATAAACACCCTTCTTCTTCTGCTATTTTCTTTACCACTAACCCGTACTGATCCATGGACTGCCGCATTTGGTCTAGTTCATTGCTTTCTATATAAAATGGAGTCATAAGAACCATCCCCTTTACAAAAGGTTTGGTCTCCTTAACAAGCTTCCTAAGGGTATCCTCGTATTCATCTAGGTATACATGCCATTCCTTAATAAAAGGAGTATCAAATTGTCGCCAAACATCGTTGATCCCAATCATAATAGATAGCCAATCTGGCTTTTGGTTCATCACATCTTCCTGCCATCTGTTTTTCAAATCGCGAACGGTATTTCCGTTAATCCCTTTATTAACCACTCTTATCCCAAATTCCGGATAAACCGCTTGCAATAGAGCATCAACATAAGAGACATAGCCCTTACCTAAAGCCTGAAACAGCCCTTCTCCTTCTGGTTTTACTCGCTCACAGTCTGTAACAGAATCTCCAATGAATAATAGTTTTTGAGACGGCTCAATGATCATTTCTATTCCTCCAGATAATAGATTAGTAACCAGATTCTATCATTCTAACAAAATCTTCTATTGTATGGTTCTGAAGGATCATGATTCGAGGAAGTTCATATCGGTTACTTTGGTCCGTGCTTAGACCTCCACCAACTTTGAATGCTCCTTTAAACCCAAGATCTTTTAGTAGAGAAATCGTATCTGAATTATAGTTCCCATATGGATAGGCAAACGCAAAAGTGGTTCTTCCCGTTAAGTTCTTAAGTGCTTCAGCAGCATTTTGGATTTCTACGTATTGTTCCTCTTTACTTAGGTTAGCTAAAAATGGATGGGTTACCGTATGAATTTGAATATCTACGCCATTTTCCATTACCGTTAAAATTTCACTTTCCGTCATATTCCAGCTTCCATTCACCCAATTAGAAACGGTAAATTGTGTCGCCTTCATTCCATATCTCTGCAAGATTGGGTACACGTATGGATAAAAGTCATTTGAATTATCATCAAATGTTAGTAAGATAGGCTTTTCTGGCATTGCTGCTTTCCCATCAAGGATGTTAAAGTATTGTTTCATCGTTAATGTCCGATAGCCATTTTCTTTTAGATAAGCCATATGCTTTTCGAATTCTTCCAGACTGAATTGATAGGGATTGGTTGGGTCAGGATTCGGTTTCACGACATGATATAACAGAACAGGAATTTTGATAGCAGAATTTTCCTTGGCGGAAGCAACTGGTACTTCAGCCATAGAGGGAATAAGTACAAGAGAGAAAGCTAATAACAGGCTCATTAGTTTTTTCAATTGAATCATCCTTTCTAAAATCATTTCCTAAATTCACTTAACTGTTGATTTAACTCTTTTGTTTGTGTATATACCTGTTGATAAATAGCAAATAATTTTTTATAAGCTTTCACATTTTCTTCAATAGGAAGGTATGTTTTTGATGTTTTAATAAATACTTCCGCGCATTCCCTAAGTGATGGATACCAGCCACATCCATAAGCCGCTAACATGGCTGCTCCCATTCCAGGACCTTGTTCACTCGAAAGCTTTTCAATCTTTGTATTAAATATATCTGCTTGCATCTGCAACCATACATTACTCTTCGCTCCCCCACCAATGGAGACGATGGAATCAATCTTTTTTCCACTGCTTCTAAAGATTTCGATTGATTCATTTAATGAAAAGGTGATTCCCTCAAGTACTGCACGAACAAAATGCTGACGTTCATGAGCCGCATCCGCACCAATAAAACTACCTCGGATATTTGAATCCGCATGTGGAGTTCTTTCCCCGACAATATACGGAGTAAAAAGTAATCCATTACTACCAGCCGGTACGATATCAACCCCGTCTAAAAATTGATCAAATGCCTCATCCTTTGCAAACGTATCTTTAAACCAGCTTAAACTATAGCCTGCAGCAAGGGTGACGCCCATGGTATAGTAAGCATTTTCTTCACTATGGTTGAAGTAATGAACCTTTCCTTCAAAATCCAAGTCATTTCTTGCTTCATAGGAGAGTACAACCCCAGAGGTTCCGATACTGCATAAAGTTTTCCCTTCAGATAGAATTCCAGAGCCAATGGCACCGCACGCATTGTCCGCTCCACCTGCAAATACTTTTGTAGCCTCCGATAACCCCGTTTCATTTGCAAGTTCAGTTGTCAGCATACCTACAAACGTATGTGATTCTACTAATGGGGGACAGAAAGTAGAGGAAAGACCAAAGGCTTCTAACATTTCTATACTCCACTCACGTTTTGTCACGTTTAATAATAATGTTCCTGCCGCATCAGAGTACTCCATATGGATATTTCCTGTCATCCGGTATCGAAGATAATCTTTTGGGAGCAGAAACGTACTAGTTTGTTGAAAAATTCCGGGTTCTTGTTCTCTTACCCAAAGAATCTTTGGTAAAGTAAAGCCCTCTAACGCAGGGTTTTTCGTTAATTCTAGTACCGTCTGTTTCCCGACAACTTCGTAAATATCCTTACATTGTTTGGTTGTTCTCGTGTCATTCCACAAAATTGCATTCCTTAATACTTGATTGTTTTCATCTAATAAAACTAATCCATGCATTTGGCCCGAGAAGCTGATACCCTCGATATCGTTTACATCCCCCTCAAATTGTTCCAATAATTCTGTTAACCCAGCTGTTGTTTTTCCCACCCATTCTTCCGGGTTTTGTTCACTAAAGCCTGATTTTTCAATAATGAGAGGGTAAGATTTCGTTATTTCATTACAAACCTCACCCTTCTGATTAACCAGTAATATTTTTACTGCACTCGTACCGAGGTCAATACCAATCACGTATTTCATCTATATCATCCTTTCTATAAAAATGTGCTGGAGTAAATATACTGCCAGCACATGTTTCACCATTCTATTGATTGTTATTAAACAGTTACACTTGAAAGTGTTTCTAATAAATATTGGTTAATTACAGCTTTTAGGCGCTCTGTTCTACCTGATGTATTTTTGATTTCTGTTAATTGAAGAGCATACGCTTCAAGTTCACGGAAGTTGGTTCTTCCTTCTACAATTTCTAGTCCAACTCCTTTTGTATAGCTGCTATAACGTTCTTCAATAAAACCATCAAGCACTTTATCTTCAATTAGTTTATTGGCAACTTTTAGACCGATGGCAAAAGCATCCATACCTGCAATATGTGCATGGAATAGATCTTCTGATTCAAATGACCCTCTTCTCACTTTTGCGTCGAAGTTTAAGCCTCCGCTACCTAAGCCCCCGTTTTGCAAAATTTCGTACATAGCCAATGTGTTTGTATACAAATCTGTTGGGAATTCATCTGTGTCCCAACCAAGTAGTGTGTCACCTTGGTTCGCATCTACAGAGCCAAGCATTCCGTTCATACGAGCTGTTCTTAGTTCATGCTCAAATGTATGACCTGCTAAAGTGGCATGATTTGCTTCAATATTAAACTTGAAATAATCCGTTAAATCATACTTTTGCAAGAATGCTAGACCAGTAGCTACATCAAAATCATATTGGTGCTTTGTAGGCTCCTTCGGCTTTGGCTCAATTAAGAATGGAACATTTAAGCCAATTTCTTTCGCATAGTCTACTGCCATATGGAAGAATCGAGCTAAATTATCCTGTTCGAGCTTCATATCCGTATTAAGGAGTGTTTCGTATCCCTCACGTCCTCCCCAGAAGACATAGTTCTCGGCACCCAGCTCTTTTGCAACTTCTAGCGCTTTTTTCACCTTGGCTGCAGAATAAGCAAATATATCTGCATTAGGAGAAGTGGCAGCACCATGAACATATCTTGGGTTAGTGAACATATTGGCTGTATTCCAAAGCAATTTTGTTTTGCTTGTTTTCATATATTCCTTGATCATGGAAACAATCACATCTTGATTTTCATTGGTTTCCTTTAGGGTTCTTCCTTCTGGAGCAATATCCACATCGTGGAAGGCAAAGAAAGGAACGTTAAGCTTTTCAAAAAGCTCAAAAGCAGCTTCCACTCGTGCTTTTGCTAAATCCAACCCTCTTAAATGGTCCCAAGGACGAAGAGCTGTCCCCACACCAAACGGATCAGAACCGTCAGCTGTAAATGTATGCCAATAAGCTACAGAGAAACGAAGAATTTCTTCCATTGTGTTACCGTTTACAAGTTCTTCGGGATTGTAATACTTAAATGCTAACGGATTTTTTGATGCTACACCCTCAAATTGAATTTTGTTAATTGATTCGAAATATGCCATGGTTATTCCTCCTAAAGGTATTATATTTTTATGAAAATTCTTTTCTATCAATATAGTTTATATACAAAACAAACTAAGTATATAAACTAGAATGCCATATTAGGCTTGTTGTGTAACCTTATTTAATGGTACCGTTTTTTTACTCTCCTCAAGCCATAAAATACTTGTTACTCCGCGTGGATAATACTTGCTTCCTGAAATTTCTCCAGAAATAATCTGATCACTCCAGCTCCAAACAGATAATGTTGGATGTGTCAGCCATTTTACATGAGCAGCATCTGCCTGCGCTCCTTTTTCATCCCACTCCAAACCAAGAATTTCACGGGCAATAAACTGACATAAGTAAATTTTACTTAGCCAAGAATTATTACTAGTAGAGGAAATTTTCCACCCACCATCTTCAAACAAGCAAACTCCTTCAATTAAAACGGTTTTCAAATGGGTCTTTAACACTTGAATATAGGCACCGAAACGGCCATTGGGATCTAAGGCATCCTTGTTATTTGTATAATAAGGGAAGATTAATCCTTCAATCGCAGGGATAATTTTCGAGTTATTTCCTTCTTTTATTACTGCTGGTATATACCCATCAGGAGTGAAATGAGAGACAATGGTTGCTGCACATTTTTCAGCTTGTGCTCCAGCCTCTTTTGATTTCTCCTCTAAACCGTTTTCTCTAAATATTTTTTCTAACGCTACATACGAAGCCCATGTTTTCCCTGCTAGATAAATATTATTTCTTGCCTGACCAAGCGAAACATCTAAACTATCATACGTTGTGATTTCAGCTCCGCCCATGACACGTGAAGAATCAAGCCCCATAATGCCATCGCGCTTATCTGGTTCAGGATGATCACGATTAAGCATGCTTTCAAAGCAACGAACAAATATATCTAAATTAGTTTGTAACCACTGTTTATCTCCAGTTTGCTCCACATAAACTGACGCACATAACACCCAGTTCACCAATTGTTCATACGTCATATGAGAAAAACATCCGTCTAATCCATATAGCTCATAAGAAGAATAGTGTGGTCTAGAGACGGTATTGGCCACTCCCATATCATGGGTAAAACTGATACCACCTGGATACTCTGTTTCTTCTCCAGGAAAGCGTACTTTATCATCATAACTAAAACGACTGACAAACATGTCTAACTCATTTTTCACTGTCCATGGATTCATCTTTAATTCGAAGAAAATTTGATCTACTGTCAGATCAAAGGTATTCATCATTCGATATTCCCCTTCATTTACTACCCAAAAAGCCTCACCATTGGTATCTAGTAATTGAGTAGAACCATAATAGCTCCGAATCGAATGAATCATCATAAACTTTTGATCTTCCGATAATTTTTCATCATCTATCAATCTATTAGCCTGCTTCGCTCGACTGAGAAAATCATCAGCTTTTTCCAATGCATAAGCAGCAACAGATTCGATATTCGGAAAACACCTTGTGTAATAATACGAGGCATCCATACCAGCCGTTATATAACCACCTCGATAGAAGCATATAGCAAACTTATAGGTACGTTTTTGCCCTGCAGGAACATCCATTACGAGAGCACCAACAGGTCCTAACCCAAAGGTCCAATTTTCCTCAAAAGGAGTGGTTAATATATTTTCTAAACTAAAGTGTAAAGCTGATTTCACTTCAGAATCATTCGTTGTAATAGCCGTTAAACGGCCTTGGCCTACACCTACAATGCCATCACATGCATCGTCTAAACGTCGCATAGAACTGTATGGGTCACTTCCTTGATATCCAAAAAATGCCCGGCGCTTTTTGCTACCTTTTGTATTATCAATGGTAAGCTCTGCCCAAACAGCTGGAATGATCGCTTTCTTTAATTCTTCTTCTGTTGCTGAAGAAGGATCAGGTACAGATTCAACTTGAGTATATATAGTAAAGCTCAAATCGCCTGCCTCCCAAGTGTCCGTTCCTAACTGAAAATCGCGATGGATTTCTTCCTTTGAATATGGACGAATAATACGAGGTTTATCTGGATTTGGATCCATATTTTCAATATCATAGCGCTTACTTTCATCATCTACTAGTTCAAAGAAAGGTAATGCATCGTACATTCCTTCCTGTTCACTAGATTCAACTCCGACATAAACACTTTTTCTTGGTGATCGTCCTAGCTCTAGATCCAATCCCCCTCCATTTCCATAATAACCAAGCGTAAAACTAGAAAACGCTCCAATTGGTGAATGATGCGAATTGAAAAACATATTCTTAGCCATTTTCTTCCCTACTCTCGTAAATGAAATGTATTATCAATTGAAATACCTACCCAAATCATCTTCTGAGGTGTAAATAATAGTATGTAGATGTCAAAGACGGATTGTAAACGGATTCATTTCTAATAAGTAGAAGGTTCCTCCTTACAACATTCTTGACTAACTTAAGTTGATTATAACACCAGTCACCTAAGTTTGTATACCCAATAAACAAAGTTTTTGTGTTAAAATATATTTACTATCAAACAAGGAGTTTTTAGCATTGGAAACCATTACATGGAATCAACAAGTTGTGAAAAAAAATAACAAAGCCCTCGTCTTACAGTTGATTATGGAAAAAGAGCCCATTTCTCGAGCTGACATTGCTCAAGTCTCTGGATTAAATAAAGCAACCGTTTCTTCTTTAGTCAATGAATTATTAGCCGCAGATCTTGTATATGAATCCGGTCCTGGGGAATCTAGTGGAGGTCGCCGCCCTGTTATTCTCCATTTTAATAAAATAGCTGGATATTCTATTGGAATTGATATCGGAGTGAACTATGTATTATGTGTACTGACTGATTTAAAAGGGAATATCGTCATTGAAAAAAATCAGTCTGTTCACAAAACTCCCTATGCTACTACGATAGAGATTGTAAAAGATATGATCCAGTCATTAATCGACGAGATGCCTAGCAGTAGATATGGCATTGTTGGGATAGGTGTAGGTGTACCTGGGATAGTTAATAAAGAGGGTTCTGTACTGTTAGCTCCCAATTTAGGTTGGAAAAACACACAAATAAAAAAGGACCTTGAGGATTTACTCCATGTCCCCGTCATCATTGAAAACGAAGCAAATGCTGGGGCATTCGGTGAACAACAGTTTGGTATTGGGCAAGATTATCAAAACATCATATATATTAGTGCTGGAATCGGGATTGGTGTAGGAATCATTTTAAACAAAGAACTATATCAAGGGAAAAATGGATTTTCTGGTGAGATGGGTCACATGATCATTGATATTAATGGAAAGCCATGTAATTGTGGAAGCAGGGGATGCTGGGAAGCATATGCTTCTGAACAAGCCCTGTTGAAGAATGCTGGAGAAAATAGCAACTCACTTGAAAACTTAATACAATTAGCTAACAGTGATGATAAAAATGCTCAGAATTTATTTACAGAGATAGGTGTTTACCTTGGATATGGAATCAACAATATTATCAATACCTTTAATCCTGACCAAGTAATCATAGGCAATCGATTATCGATGGCTAAGGAATGGATTGAACAACCCATTCTTTCAACAATTGAAAATCACTCACTCGCTTTTCACCAAAATGAATTCCAATTAGATTTCTCAAAACTTGGTAAACATTCCATTGCAATTGGTATGTCTGCTTTTGTTGTTGAGAATTTTATTAAAGCGTAAAAACCATGAACCCCTTGGTCGAGTTACAAGCAATAGTGAAATAAGCGGAGAATTTCCGGTTGGGTGCAGATTGGAGCACATTTCAGGGTAAATAAGGGGAGGTTTTCCGCTTATGCAAAGCAAAATCTCCCCTTTTCTTATTTTTCGAGCCAATAGGCGGAATCTCTCCGTCTATTAAAGCTTTTTTTCATGGAAATTACTAATTAATCGGAATTTCTCCGTCTATCTATCAGCTCGGGTGCTTAACCAAATGCCTCAACCAAAAAATAAGGGTACTAAGAGATACTTTTAACAATTAGATTTAACCCCTCAGTAATCGGTGTAGCTGGACGCCCAAGCAGTTTTTCGAAATCACTGTTCTCGACTTCTAGTGTTCCTTCGCGAATATCTTTTTGGATATTCACTAGGAAAGGGATAAGGAAATCTGGTACCCCAGCACCTTTCATGATATCCGCATAAGTAGCATCATCCACTTGTTGTACAGGTACTTCCTTGTTTAATACTCTACCAAGAGCAGATGCCATTTCTTCTTGAGTTAATAGTTTACCTGATAATTCGTATGTTGTGTTTTCATGACCATTCCCAGAAAGTACGGTTGCTGCTGCCTCTGCATAGTCTTGTTGTAATGCCCAGCCTACTCTTCCCTGTCCTGCTGAAGTTACCCAAGGAGCGCCTGCAAGTACACCTTGAATGCTTGAGCTTTCGTTCTCTAAATACCAATTATTACGTAAGAAAGAATATGGAATTCCCGTTTTAATAATTGCTTCTTCTGTTGCCTTATGAGTTGGAGCTAGGAAGTTTTTACTTTCCATTGCGTTCGCTATGCTAGTGTAAGCGATAAATTTCACCCCAGCACGCTCAGCAGCAGCCACCGCATTCGAATGCTGTCTAATTCTTGTGTCATTATCTCCATCAGCAGAGATGAGTAAAAGTCTATCAATACCTGCAAAAGCAGAATCTAATGTCTCAGGACGGTCAAAATCTCCCTGGCGAACTTCGACTCCACGAGATTGAAATCCTTCCGCTTTCTCTGGGTTACGAACACTTACAGCCAGTTGATTGGCCGGTACCGTTTTTAATAAGCTTTCGACTACTTTCGTTCCTAATTTACCTGTTGCACCTGTTACTAATATTTTCATTTTCCTATTCCTCCACTCTTATTTTCTCTAAACCTGTATTCATATCGATTACATGTATTCATAATAGATACTTCTAGCTGTTTTGTCAACAAAACCTTTTTTATTTTTTACGAATGATAAGGTATAATACGTTGTATTCAAATTAAATACATGATAATGAAGTAGGTGCATAAAATGTCCATTAGTAGCCGCTTTACTGTTGGGGTTCACATATTAACTCTTATTGAATTAAATAAAGAAGGAATTAGCTCATCAGAATTCTTAGCTGGGAGCGTCAACACAAACCCGTCTTTAATCAGAAAAATTATGGGGATGCTCAAAAAAGCTGGACTAATAGAAGTACAACCAGGAATCGCTGGGGCAAAACTAGCGAAGGAACCAGCTACGATAACGTTACTTGACGTTTATAAGGCAGTTGATGTGGTTAAGGAAAAAGAACTATTCAGTTTACATGATAATCCTCACCCAGATTGTCCTGTAGGCAGAAATATTCAAGATTCGATTACTCCTATATTATCATCGGCTCAATTTGCTTTAGAAAAGGTATTAGGAAATGTAACTATTGAAGAGGTTGTTAAAGATATAGTAGAGAAAGAAAAATGTTATAGCGAATAGAGCAATAATAATAACTAAAAAACACCTAAAAATTCTTATAGGTGTTTTTTAAGCATTAAAAGTATACAATAGTTTAATTCTTTGGAACTTCATTCTAAGGAAGAATATATTTGATAATTATTTCTTCCTTTTTCTTTTGCTTGGTATAAGGCTAAATCTGCATTTTTAATCAACTCATCGACGCCGAAACCATGTTCATAAACAGCAATTCCAATACTAGATGTTGTAAAAAATTCATACTCTCTTATTTTCCATTTTGCCTGAATGCTATCAAGAATCCTTTGTGCAGTTAAAAGAACATCCTTCTCTTGATTAATTTTCAATAATGCACAAAATTCATCTCCACCTATTCGTGCTAACATATCAGATTTCCGCAAACAATCCTTTACTTTTTTAGAAAATTGTTTTAATAATTCATCCCCTATATCGTGCCCATACGTATCGTTAATATGTTTAAATTTATCCATATCCATATACAAGACTGCAAATTTTCGATCATATCGATTTGCCTCTTCCAATATTTCCTCTAACTTGGCTTTAAACATTCTTCGGTTAGGTAACTCTGTCAATATATCATGAAAAGCCATAAATCTTAGTTTACCCTCTAACAATTTCCTTTCTGTTATCTCCCTAGCTACAATTTGAACATGAAGGACGGTCCCCTCATCATCCATGACAGGAGTGGCCTTAGCTTCTACCCAAATCCACTCGCCACTCACGTGAAGATGGCGAAACTCAACAGTTTTAGTTTCTTTATTCTTTAAAATGTCCATAAACTGATGTTGAAGTTCTTCAATTTCTTCTGGATGAATGTAACTAAAAGCACTTTGCCCTTCATAAACTTCGGGAGAGTGACCTAAAACCATTTGGTGTGACGGGGATAAATATTTCATAATTCCATGGATATCTACAATACTAACCAAATCTGTCATATTATCAGCGATTAATCGGTACTTTTCTTCACTTTCTATTAATACTTGTTCCATATATTTTCTCTGTGAGACATCTTTAAAAAGTGTCATAAAAGCAGAACTTCCATCATATATGATGGCCATTCCCCCGACATCAGCATAGATTATTTCTCCATCTCTGCGAACCAATTGAATTTCGATATTAGGAATCTCTGATCCAACCTTTTCATTCGAGATCCTTTTTTTAGAGACTTCATGATAATCAGGATGTATATATGAGAATATAGATTGATCTTTAAGATCAATCTCTTTCATCACATTTAATGCTGACCGATTTGCATAGAGTATTTTTCCTTCTCGATGAACAACAATTCCTGCGGGAGAAAATTCTACTAACTTACGGTATCGCTCTTCACTCTCTTTTATTGCTAGTTCCGCTTTTTTACTTTCTGTTTCATCAATAACAATTCCATACACACCAACAATTTGATCTGCTACGTATATAGGAACATTCATTACCATTAAATAAACGATATGACCATTTTTATGATATATCGCACATTCAAACTTTTGAGCATCTCCGTTCGAAGCTTTATGAAAAAATCCTCTGGTCTTTTTAACAAAACCAGGAACAATAAATGGAGTAATTTGTTTTCCAATAAGTTCATCAATGGTATAACCCGTTATTTTTTCTAGAGAAGGATTAATAGAATTAATATAACCTTGTTTATTAACTGAATACACTCCATTAAAATTGTATTCAAACAATGAATGATATCGATCTTTTAAAGTCTTTAATTCAATTTCATTTCTTTTTCTTTCGGATATATCTCTAACAACCGTTATTAAGTGACTACATATTCCTTTATCATCAAAAATAGGTGTTATTTTTGAATCAAAATAGATAATATTATCTGGATTGACTGGTGAATATGGATGATTCCCATTATCACTTTTCATTTGAAAAATGATTTTATAATCTTCATAACTGGTACATGCTTTATTTTCAATCGCCTTTAAATACTGTCTTGTAATTAATTCTGCTGTGTCACTTGGCATCACTTCATCAAGTGTTTTTCCTATTACATCGATTGATAATCCGATATAATTTTTGGCGGGTTCATTAATAAATACGTACCGAAAGCATTCATCTTCAACTTTCATAATGAAGACTAAATCTGAAATATGATTAAAAGCCATAGCCCAGAATTCAGAATTAATAGTATACATTGATTGCCTCCCTTAAAGACATCTTTAAAATAGCCTTAAAAGTGTCTTTAAGGGCTATTCAGGTACATGTATTTCTATTTTATTTTTGTACCCTTTCCTCAAAAACTTTCGATTTCGGAGAATAAGTATGATTTTTAGATTTTATACTCAATTAAAACCTGGGTTCCTTGAGAAGACGTATGAACTTGTACTTCATCACAAAATTTTGCAATCATTTTAAATCCTTGCCCTAAAGACCTTTTACTTGAATAGCCCGAAACTAAAATTGTTTTTGGAATTTCGTGGAGTGGGATACCTGACCCTTTATCGGATACAAAAAATTGCAATTGGTTTTCTTTGAGATAAATACATAATCCACCATCAGTTGCATGCTTCAGTACATTTGTCACAGCCTCTGTTACTGCAACTTGTACTTTCATAGAATCTAAATGTGGCGCATATTTTTCAAGAACTCTTTTTATTAATTCTCTACTTTTTGGTACATCAGAGTTTTTTGATACTTGAATATCGTCTACAAATTCACCGAGTTGATTCATGAGTTCTTCCGACGAGGTATGCAGATTGATTTTACCTTCCGACAATATATTAACTAAAACTACATACGACTCTAAAATGCTTTTCTCTAACTGCTTTCTATACC
Source organism: Bacillus coreaensis (assembly GCF_050586445.1). Taxonomy (NCBI): domain Bacteria; kingdom Bacillati; phylum Bacillota; class Bacilli; order Caryophanales; family Bacillaceae; genus Bacillus; species Bacillus coreaensis. The sequence continues at coordinate 1,530 of NZ_JBOCCY010000015.1, read as the reverse complement.
CTAAGTATGGGGTAATATCGTGAGCAAATATTGTCACCTCACCATTCCCCAGAGAATGTGCATGTATATCCCAAGTTCTTTGTTGATCTGAAAAGGTATCATGGACAATTCCATGCCGCTCCATAGCTATTTCAGCGAGTTTTTGGTAAAAGGTACTTGGAATTAAATTATTTGTAGAATGAATCTTTCCATCTCTCACCTGAGTGAAAATTGATTCTCCATTACCAATACTAATATATGAACTCCCCATCATATTTTGATTTTCAGACAATTCAACTGAAATAGAAACGTCTTCGTGACTCGATGGGTCACATATAGTTTCAACCAACATTTCAATATGATCTATATCTAACTTTGCTACTAAATGCGGATCCAACATTGTACCCGATCTTTCATGAAGTAATTTGAATATGGTTTCCGGATCTTTTTGACGGGATAGAATATGATCCAACTCATTTGCTATAGCAATAATTCTTGACTCTAAAGGGATGGCCTCTCCTTTCAAACCAATAGGAAACCCCTTACCATCCCAACGTTCATGATGATGCAATATCCATTTGGCAAAAGACTCATCGGGATATATATTTTTTATTATTTCAACTGCCTTTTCAGAATGGCTTTTGTATTCACGCTCCTCTGATAATGTTAAATCCCCACGTTTTCTAAAAACAAAGGTTGGAATTAATGCTTTACCTATATCATGGATCGCAGCAATCTGTACTAGGCTGTTGCGTTTTCTCTTCGGATATCCTAAATCCTCAAGAAGAATATCACAAATCTTACCCACTCGGTTTCCATGCCCTTTTAAACTAGGATTAATTTGATCCTCTAATATTTGCATGAAGGCATTAGAAGTTGATTTTCGGAGCATAAATTGTTTAGTGAATTCATGTGAAAAGAAGATAACAATTAATAGGAAGAAAAGAGTATACAGTATGGAAAGAATTAATTGTGTCTCTGTTTTAATTATAATAAGTCGAGAAATGACAAGAATACTCACTATTATAGGTATAATTAACTCGATTAACTTTTCCCTGAGGTTAGAAAACATCTTTTTTCGAAATACAGTTGCTTCAATTCCTTCCATTACAACAAAATTCACCAACTCAAAAATGATTGCAACCAAACTAACTCCTAAAAATATATTTATTTGAAATGAGAATTTCCATGAAATAAACGCTGCCAAAATAGAAATTACATACATGCCAATCGTAACTAATAGTCGTATGATTGGAATTCTCTTTTTTCTTAGACTTATAAAATAGTAGGTACCTGTTGAAATAAATATGGCAAGTACTGCATAAGAAAAACCAATGTATATTAATAAAAATAGAAATCCAATACTTCCTGCGGCATATTTATACCCACTAGGTAATTTAACAGGGAAAATTTCTAATATAATAACTATGAATGTCATTATGGAAAAAATTTTCATTCCAGACCATTCGAGTTGAGTGAGAGAAAAGATAAATGATATACATCCGACTATCACTAAGCTAATTGTATACCAATTAATTACTTTCATTTTTT